>CAXTUQ010000140.1:0-11298 GCA_964247405.1 uncultured Acetobacteraceae bacterium | reverse complement strand
GGACCTGCGCCCCGCCATGTCCGGCGAACGTCTCCGTTCGACGCCGCTGGCGCACGCGATGGCGACCGTGCCCGACCTGGTGGTGGCCGACGCCGATCCGGAGGGCGACGGGCGGGCGCTGTCGGACCTCGCCGCCTGGTGCCTGCACTGGTCGCCGCTGACCGCACCCGTATGTCGCGAACGGGTTCAGCGCGTGATGAACGGATTGCCGTAGAGCGCCATCGCAAGCGACCGCGCGAGGTCGTGACTGGTCGCGACGGCGACTGCGTCGTTCCCGGCGCGGTATGCGTCGATGACCTGGCTACCTCCGTTCCAGGCCTTCAGGAAAGCGTCGAGCCACGGCCGTGCCATTGTGAACGGAATGGGCCACGACGGCGCGACGACCGCGTCCAGCCCTTTATCGAGGAGGTGATGGGCGATGCCAACCAAGCCGCCGCTTTCGGGGTGCTGATCCACCCGGTCACCCGAGCAGACAAAGAGCACCGCGACACGGCTGCCCCGCAGCGCGTCGACGAGCTGACGAAGGTCGGCCGGCTCGTGCTGATCGTCGCTCAGCCCCTGGAAGTATCGGTTGCCCTCCGCGAGACCGCCATGCGCACCGACGATCGCGAGATCCGCCGACGCGAGCGCGGCGGGCGTGGCCGACTGGGTGTGGAGCTGGATACCCGCGGGATCGAGCACGCTCTCCAACTCACCGGCCATCAGACTGAGGGTGTCCATGTACGAGCCGCCGGCCGCGATCGGAATCCACGCCGCCCCGGTGCTGTCCCCCTTGCGGCCCGCCAAGATCGACGCCTTCCATGCAAGCGACGGCACCGTCGCCAGTGACCTGGAGAGGCCCGCGAGATCGCCGCCGACGGACAGCACGTTCGGCGGCATCCGCGAGAGGCCGCCTGACAGCACCACGGCGCGCTCAGACAGTTCGGGAAGCCCAGGCGCTCTGTAGCGGCACGGAAGTGTTCCGGTCTCAGCTTTGGGTCGCCGTAGCCCCGAGGATACGTCTGGCTCCATTCGACGAACCACTTCGGATCGAAAGTCCCAGTCGCGACGGCGACCGGCGGCTGCGGACCTTTAGCGGTCACCGTCATCGCCATCAGGCCCGTCTCGTCCAGCGCCATACCCACCACCGGCATTCCGAGGCTGGCAATCTCGATCGCGGCGGCAAGGGGCAACTTTACGTCGGCCAGGATGCGCTCGGCCACCTTCACCTCCGCACCCGCGCCGTGCACGCCGACGTCCTGTGCGCTCAGCAGCTCCATCGAATAGGTGAAGCCCTCCGGATCCACAGACTCGGTCGACGCGCGGGCGAGCTTGTCGGCCATTGTGCGCGCGAGACGGAGGTCGTAGCTGACGTCGTCGTTGTATCGCGCGGACTGGATCGGCCCCGCGACCGCCGCGGCCACCAGCGTCCGGTGAGGATCCGCTAGACGCCCGGTCAGGTGGTCGAGCAGGTCGTGCGCGGCGGCAGGCACCTCGGTTCCGTCCGCCTCGGCGCAGTCGATGAGCTGCCGGAGCATCACCGCGCCTGGCAGCGCCTCGTCGCCAGCGGCCAACACCGCCTCGGCGTTCGCCATGGCCGCTTCAAGAAGCCGGGCCGTTGGCCACGCGTCCTTGCTTCCGGTCTGATGCTTGCGCAGCTGTGCGTGAAGCTCGAGCGTGTCGAGGCGCGAGCGGTAGACGTCGGCATTGGAGACATTCACCAGCGCCTTGCGCAGACGCTCGACGATGCAGATCGCCTCCTCTGCCATGCCCACGTCGCGCAGCACCCGAAGAAGGACGCTCTGCTCGGTCCAGGTCTCGCGCCACGTCCTGTCGCACGGCAACTCGAAGGCCGCAATCAGCGCGAGCAGCGCCTCGCGCACCCGGCCAACTCTCGCATAAATGTCGGCAAAGGCGGTGAGCGCCCGCCTCCGCCGCTCCGGACGATCGCCGGCCACAACCAGAACCTGCTCGGCAAGATCGCGTGCCACCTGCGGGCGCCCGCCGAAAATCATCTTCACCGCCGCCCCACGCACTACTGACAGATCCTCATCGGGATCCGCCGCAGCGGGCGCGACCGCGAGAGCGACCATCACGAAGTTCCTCATCACCAGCTCGTCGGTGGGATCGTGCGGGTGTTTGATCCCAGGGTTTGATGGTGCGGTATTCTCCCCGGAATGGAAGGACGCACTATGGGCCAAGTTCTGCACGGCAGCGCCACAACGACAGCGGCAATCCGTCGAGCGATACAGCATAGTCAAGAAAGCCTGAGAGCCCTGGCCACCCGCTACGGCGTCAACCAGAAGACCATCGCCAAGTGGCGGCAGCGCAGCTCCGTTGACGACCGGCCTACAGGGCCGAAACAGGCGAAGTCCACCGTGCTCTCCGTCGAGGACGAGGCCATCGTCGTCGCTTTCCGCCGGCATACCCTGCTGCCGCTTGACGATTGCCTGTATGCCTTGCTGGCCACCCTGCCGCATCTGACCCGCTCGTCGCTGCACCGCTGCCTCCAGCGACACGGCATCTCCCGGCTGCCCGAGGTTGAGGGCAGCCAACCCGCCAAACGCAAGTTCAAGACCTATCCGCTCGGCTACTTCCATATCGACATCGCCGAGGTCCAAACCGCACAGGGCAGGCTCTATTTGCTGGTCGCCATCGACCGAACCACCAAGTTCGCCTTCGTCGAACTGCATGAGAAAGCCACGCGACGGATCGCCGGGAACTTCCTCCGCGCCCTCATCCAGGCGGTGCCCTACACCCTCCATACCGTGCTGACCGACAACGGCACCCACTTCACCTCGCCCGGAAACGTCTGCTCAGCCGCCGCCGACATCCGGCGTGCCATGGACAAGGGCGAGAGCTTCCTCGCGCATGCCTTCGAGTATGCCTGCGCACAAAACCACATCGACCACCGCCTGACCAAGCCACGGCACCCGTGGACCAACGGCCAGGTCGAGCGCATGAACCGAACGCTGAAGGACGCCACCGTCAAACGCTTCCACTATGAGACGCATGACCAGTTCCGCAGGCACCTCGACGACTTCGTCAATGCCTACAACTTCGGCCGACGATTGAAGACCCTCAAGGGCCTCACCCCATACGAAGCCATCTGCAAAACCTGGACAGCCGAGCCGAAACGCTTCACGCTCGACCCGCTCCACCAAATGCCGGGATTAAACAGCTAGGGGGGCAGGTCACTCCGCACGGTGGAGCTCCAATCAGAAGGCGTGGGCGGACCACCGAGGTCACGTCATCCCAAACCGCGCCGAGGACATCGTGCGCTGCCCATACTGGGTCGCCATCGTCTCCACCGGCCTGATGATGCGCGCCGACGACGCCGAGCGGGGCGCGCTGCTGGATCGGCGCGCCCGGTCGGGCGAGAGCGCCTACGGAGTCGTAGTCCTGGACGAGGCCCATAAGACCCGCGCGACCACCGAGCCCGGCGGCGAGCGCGAGCCGAACAATCTGCTGGACTTCATGGGGCGCATCGCGCTCAAGGACCGCCACGTGCTGCTCGGGACCGCGACGCCCATTCAGACCAGCCCTCTGGACCTCTGGGACCTCATGGGCATTCTGGCGTCCGGTGCCGATCATGTGCTGGATGCCGACCTTTCGCGTTGACGCAATCAACCTCTGGAAGCCCTGCGGCTGATCCGGGGCGAGGTGCGGCCGCGCGCGGAAGCCGATGCCTGGGAATGGCTGCGCAACCCGATGCCACCGGGTGCCGAGAAGGATCCGCTGTTCGGCTTCGTCCGGCAGGATTTCAGGATGGCCGACCACACCTGGGTGGTGGATCGCTCCTATACCGAACTCGACGACTTCTACCGGCAGAACCTAACCGACCGGCTGACCTACGACATCGGCGGCTGGTCTTTCTTCTAGGACCACAACCCCGTGGTGCGCCGCACGGTGCTCCGCCGCCGCCGTGCCCTCGAGGAGGCCGGGCTGATGAAGCCCGTCGCAGTGGATCTCCACCCGAGGCCAGATGAACCAGACCGGCGCACGCGCGCCTTCTTCGGCGGCACCGGCCGCGCGGTGCGAGCCGCCTTTGCGCTCCAGGAGGCGTTCACTGCTGCGGATGCATACACCTCCGCGCCGATGGCTCGGAACCGCGGCGCTGGTTTCCTGAAAAGCTTGCTGCTGCAACGGATCTGCTCGTCCTCGACGGCTGGCTTGGCTACCACGCTGGCGATCTCGCGGAAGTCGGGCATCCTGGAGGCGGGCGCGGGCGACGTCCCGGCCACCCTCGGTTCGGATGATGACGAGGTCTACGATCTCTCAGTGTCCTATCCAAGATCATGTGTCTTTTTTGCAGGGTTTCCGCACCATCAACCGCACCGACGCCCAACGTGGAAAGGCGAGCGCGTCTTGGTTCAGGTCCTCCCAATCCTTGCCCGATCGGCGGCATCGGTTGAGCCAAGCGGCCGTCCGCTCGACGATCCACCGTTCGGGGAGCGCAACGAACGCGCCGGCGTCGCTGCGCTTGACGACCCGGACGTTGGCCTCTCGGCAGGCACGCTCCAATCCCTGCTGGAACTTCGGCCCTTGATGCCCGCTGCCGGCGTGGAGCTTGAGCAGGAATGGGTGCATTCCGAACAGCGTCGCCATCAGCAACACGCCACCGTCCCGATCCTGAACGTCTGCGGCATGGGCGATGGCCGGCAGCGAAAGCCCCTGCGCATCTGCCAGGACATGGCGCTTCTTGCTTTTGACCGTCTGGCCCGCATCAAATTTTCTGCTGCGCGTGGACACGCTCCGCAGGATGATGCTTAGGTCTGCATTCCACTCCATGCAGTCCTGGCTCTGTTGGGGTAGACCTCAGCAAGTCATCGCGACGAGACACTTTCCGCGTCTCGCATGGGTTGTTTTCAGAACTTCGGGACACTAGCCTGAGCGGGTCTGGTGCTCTGTCAGCCTTGTTCTGACGATGTTGGGGTCGATCTCCTAAGATATGGTTTGGCGATGAGGGTTGGCGATGGCGAAGCGGTATCGGGTGACGTTGACGAGTGAGGAGCGGGACGCGCTGGATCGGATGATTTCGCGCGGCAAAGCGGACGCGCGCAAGCTGGCGCACGCGCGGGTTCTGTTGCAGGCGGATGCGTCCGAAGCGGGGCTAGGCTGGGCGGACGCGGCGATTGTTGAGGCACTGCGCGTCAGCGCGCGCACGGTGGAGCGAGTGCGCCAGCGCTTTGTCGAGCAGGGGCTGGAAGCCGCGTTGCTGCCGAAGCCGAGTTCGCGCATCTACGCGCGCAAGCTGGACGGCGCACAGGAAGCAAAGCTGATCGCGCTCGCCTGCTCCGATCCGCCTGCGGGCAAGAAGCGCTGGACGCTGCGGCTGCTGCGAAACGGCGAAGCCGTTTGCGCGTGGCCGAGCGCATGGTGGCTCTGGAGATTGTGTCTGACCTGAGCCACGAGACGGTGCGCCAGGTGCTGGGGGAAAAATGCGCTCAAGCCGCATCTGCGCCGAATGTGGTGCATTCCGCCCAAGCAATCGGCCGAGTTCGTCTGCCACGTCGAACCGAGAGGTTCGCCGGACATGGAAGACGTGCTGGACGTGTATTGCCGGCCCGTCGATCCGCAGCGGCCGGTGGTCTGCTTGGACGAATGCAGCAAGCAACTGATCGGTGAGGTGCGCCATCCCCTGTCCTGCCGCCCCGGGCGGGGCGGGCGCTTTGATTGCGAGTATGTCCGCAATGGCACCGCCAACCTGTTCATGGCCTTTGAGCCGCTCGGCGGCTGGCGCGAGGTGCAAGTCACCGGCCGGCGCCAACGCGGCGACTGGGCGCGCTTCGTGCAGGGCTTGGTGGACGGGCGCTACAAGGATGCGGAAATGGTCATCCTGGTCATGGACCAGCTCAACATCCATTCCCTGGCCTCGCTATACGAGGCGTTCCCACCTGCCGAGGCCAAACGCATCGCAAACAAGCTGGAAGTCCATCACACGCCCAAGCACGGTTCATAGCTGAACATGGCCGAGATCGAGTTCAGTGCGCTCAGCCGCGACCTGCCGGACCGAGTGGGCGACAAAGCGGCATTGAAGCGGCACACCGCAGCGTGGCAGCGCCGGCGCAACGCCGCCACGACCAAAGCCGATTGGCGCTTCACCACCGCCGACGCCCGCATCAAGCTCCGCAAACTCTATCCGACAATGGATGACTGACAGAGCACTAGACCCTATCAGGACAGATCGGCCCTGCCTATGTCCAGCTACGGCTACGCCCGCGTGAGCACCCTCGACCAGGATCTCGGCATCCAGCGCGCCGCCCTCAAAGCAGCCGGTTGCAAGGTGGTTCGGGCCGAGAAGGCCAGCGGGTCGAAGCGTGGCGGTCGGACCGAGCTGCAAGTGCTGCTCGACTTCATGCAACCCGGCGACACCCTGGTCGTCACCCGCATCGACCGGCTCGCCCGGTCCATGAAGGACCTGCAGGACATCGTGCACGAGCTGAAGCAGAAGGGCGTCGCCCTGCGTGCGACCGAGCAGCCGTTGGACACGGGAACCGCGGCTGGCAAGGCGTTCCTCGACATGCTGGGCGTGTTCGCCGAGTTCGAGACCAATCTGCGCCGCGAGCGCCAGTTCGAGGGCATCAAGGCCGCGAAGGAGAAAGGTATCTACAAGGGCCGCGAGCCCAGCATCGACGCCGCCAAATTGCGCCGGTTGCGCGACGAAGAGAAGCTTGGGCCTGCCGCCATCGCGCGCCGGCTCAAGATCGGCCGAGCCAGCGTCTATCGGGTGCTCGGGAAATCAGTGCCGGCGTAGCGGCATAGCTCAGGCCGCGAGATTACTTTGCACTTCACAGTACGGATGTTGGGTTGTCCCCTGTCACGTGCACCACCGGGTGCCCGTTCGCGCAGCATGCCTGCAGCAGGCGTTGCATTCCCGGGATGATGCGCTCGTCCATGCCGTCGCAGGTGAAAGGGTTGCCGGGCTTGGTCCAGGCATTGGCCAGATCCACGCTGATCAGCGCCGGGTGGCGGCCAAACCCGATGCGGCGCTGGAAGCCGCGCTCTTTGTAGATGCGCGTGCTTTCGTCGAACGCACGTTGCAGGGCTGATTCGAGTTCGTCGTGTGCCATGGCGTTCTGGTCCTCTTGGTCCGCCCGGGGGCGGAGCGGCTTCCATGGCCATGGAAGCCGGTACGGGCCTTGCCTGGAAAATGGTGTTTTTGCCGCCATCGTTGCAAGGTTTGCATTGATCCATGGAGCATGTCATGGAACGGCTGCCGGACCTGGACGGGATCCAGTCCTTCTTGCTGGTGGCCGAGGATCTCAGCTTCCGCAGGGCTGCCGCACGGCTTAACCTGGACCAATCCGCGCTGTCGCGCCGGATCAAGGAACTCGAAATCCGCATGGGCGTGACACTGCTGCAGCGCACGTCGCGCGAGGTCCGGCTGACGGAGGCGGGTCAGGCATTCTGCAAGGCCAACCTGCACCTCGTGAACACCTTGCGCGACACGATCTTGCTGGCCCGCCGTAAGCGTCAGCCATAGGCCGCGACTTTGGCAATGCGGTTTTGACGGCTGGTTCGGCTACTGTGTCCAGAACCAGGGGAGCAGGGCGCCGATCTTGTGGATGGGATGGTCGGCGATGCGTCTGAGGATGTCGGTCAGGTAGGCCTGCGGGTTGATGCCGTTCATCTTGGCGGTTTCGAGGATGGTGTAGAGACAGGCGGCGCGCTGGCCCCGGCGTCGGACCCACACAAGAGATAGTTCTTCCTGCCCAACACGGGGGGTTTCATGGCGCGCTCGGCGGCATTGTTGGACATCTCGAGCCGGCCATCGGTGGTGTAGCGGTTCAGCGCCGCCCATCGCGACAGGGCGTAGCGGATGGCCTGTGCGAGGGCGCTTTTGCCGCTGATCCGGGCGAGCGCGGCCTCAAGGAATGCCTTGAGTTGATCGAGCAACGAGCGAGCGTGGTCCTGGCGCGCGGCGGCGCGGCGCTCAGGTGGTTGTCCGCGGATGCCGCTTTCGATGGCAAACAGGGCGGCGATGCGCTGCAAGGCCTCGAGCGCGATCGGCGAGGCGGTGGCGTGGTGGACGTCATAGAATTTCCGACGCGCATGGCTCCAGCAGGCCACTTCGACCAGCGGCGGGTCGCCCGCCGGCGTGGTCGGTTGGTGGAGCGCATCGAACCCGGAGCAAACGCTTCGCGTTTCTCCGGCGTAGCTGTCGGCGTGCAGGAACCCGCGGCAGGAGCCGAGCAGCGCCTGGGCGTGGATGCCGCGGCGGTCGGCCGAGTAGCGGTAGAACGCCGCCGGCGGCACATCCGAACCCCAGGGCCGCTCGTCGCGCACCACGCCCCAGAGCCGTCCGGTCCTGGTCTTGCCGAGGCCAGGGGCGAGCACCGGCACGGTGGTGTCGTCGGCATGCAGGGCGGCGCCGGCCCGGACATGTCGGCCGATCGCCTCGGCCAGGGGCGCAAGCAGGAACACTGCCGCTCCGACCCAGTCGGCCAGCGTCGAACGGTCGAGGTCCACGCCCTCGCGGGCGTAGATCACCGCTTGGCGATGGAGCGGGGTGTGGTCGCAGTACTTGGACACCAGCACGTGGGCGATCAGCCCAGGCCCGGGCCGGCCGCGCTCGATGGGCAGCGCCGGCATCGGCTGCTGCAAGACGGTCTCGCACGCCCGGCAGCTCAGCTTGGGCCGGACATGGCGGATCACCTTGAAGCTGGACGGCACATACTCGAGCACCTCGCGCTCGTCCTGGCCCACCCGGCTGAACACCGTGCCGCCGCAACCGGGACAGGCGCAAGGCGGCTCGTGGGTGACCGTTTCGCGCGGCAAGTGAGGCGCAGCGGCCTGCGCACCGACTGCTTGCGCTCGCGCGTCCGGGCCCGGTGCGGCCCGGCAGGGTCGACCGCGCTGGCGCGGGCGTCACCTTCGGCCTGTTCCTCCTCGAGTTCGCCGATCAGCAGTTCCAACTGCTCGATGTCGCGGTCGAGCTTCTCTGACGACCGGCCGAACCGCGCACGCCGCAGCACGGTCAGCTGCACCTTGAGCTTCTCGATGTGCAGCGTCTTGGCATGGATCTCGGCCGCGTTGGCCGCGATCTCGATGTCTTTCCGCGCCAGTTCCGCCTGCAGGCCGGCAGCGAACGCCCGCAGCGCCTCCGGGTCGGTGGGCAAAGGAGCGCTCGCCAAGGACATGGCCGGAATGTAGCGAAACCGGCCCCCGCCGTACAGCCTTCCGTGCGATTGTTGGCCGACATGGAATCATTCTCCCTGGCGACATGGAACCACCCCCCTCTGAACAGGGGAGAAAGGGTTATGGCAGTGGACGTGGTTGAGATGGATAAGGCTTTCATCCGCGATGAGGATGCGCGGAGGGAGGCGATGCGGACGCCGGATGAGGTTGCGGCGATGCTGGCGCTCAAGCGACGGGACTGGGGATGCAAGCGGATTGCGCGCGAGTTCGGCACCTGTCCCAAGACGGTGCGGCGCTACGTGCGCGAGGGCGGTTGGACCGGCTATGAGCGGGTACGGCGCGCGCCTGTGCTGGCCGGGCTTGACGGGTGGCTGGCGGAGCGGCTGGCCCGGCATGGGGGCAACGGACGTGGTGCGCCAGGAGCTGGCCTCCGAGCTCGCCGAAACGCGAAACGTTTGCGGCTGGGGCCTTGCGGTGAGCCTGCGCACGGTGGAGCGGGCCTGCGCGCCGTATCGGCAGCAGCTCCTGGCCTCGACGTGAGCCACGGTGCGTTTCGAGACGCGGCCGGGCGAGCAGATGCAGAGCGACTTCGGCGAGCGCCGGGTGGTGATCGGCGGCGAGACGGTGCGGGTGCAGCTGTTTGTGGCGACCTCGGCGTTTCGCGCAGCGAAAGCGCCTGGGCTACTCGCGTCGGCTGCACGTGCGCGCATTCAGCGGTGAGGCGCAGGACCGCTGGTTCGAGGGCATGGAGAGTGGGTTCCACGCTTTTGGCGGCGTGCAGGAGGAGGTGCTGTTCGACAACGCCCGCGCGCTGGTGGAGCGCCACGACGCGGGCACGCGGGTCGAACCGGGAGGTTCGCCCGAGGAGGTGGCGTTCAACGAACGCCTACACGCGTTCGCCCGGCACTGGCGCATACGGCCCCGGGCATGCGCGCCCTACCGCGCGCGGACCAAGGGCAAGGATGAGAAGGGCGTGGGCTACGTCAAGCGCAACGCCGTTGCGGGCCGCAGCTTCCCGACCTGGGCGGCGCTGGAAGCGCACTTGGACGCGTGGACGCGCGAGGTGGCGGATGCGCGCGTGCACGGCACGACGGGCGAAGCGCCCTTTGTGCGCTTCAAGCGCGACGAGGCCACGGCATTGCGCCCGCTCGGCGGCACGCCGCCGTTCCACGCCGCCCGCGAACTGATCCGCCGGGTGCAGTCCGACTGCGCCGTCGAGGTCGAAACCAACAGCCACTCGGTGCCGTGGCGGCTCATTGGCGAGCGGGTGCGGGTCATTGTCGGCGCGGGCGCGGTGCGGATCAGCCATGCGGGCCGGGTCGTGGCCATGCACGAGGAGTGCGCAGGCCGCCGCGAGCGCGCGGTCGATCCCGCCCACTTCGAGGGCGTGGCCGGGTTCCGGCCCAGGGCAACCGGAGAAGAAGCGACGTCTGTTGCGGCAGGCCCGCCGCCAGGAGTACCGCCGGCGCCGCCCGCGCTGCTGCGGCCCTTGGCAGAGTATGAGGTGGCGGCGGGAGGGGCCTGGTGATGTCGGCGAAACGCGGAGCGTTTGCGCCGGCGATGCGCGAGCACGACCACCTGGCCGCGATGCTGACCCGGCTCAAGCTGACCGCGGTGCGCGACCAACTCGACAGCCTGCTCGACGAGGCCGCGCGCGGCGAGCTGACCATCCGCGAAAGCCTGGCGTTGCTGTGCGAGCGCGAGATCGCCCGCAAGGACAGCCGCCGGATCGAGAGGGCGATCGGCCTTGCGCGCTTCCCTTTTGCGCGCGATTTGGCGGGCTTCGACTTCGCGGCGCAGCCCTCCATCGGCCGCGGCCAGGTGCGCGACCTCGCCACGGGGCGCTTCATTGCCAATGGCGAAGCGGTGATGCTGCTGGGACCGCCGGGCGTCGGCAAAACCCATCTCGCGGTCGCCATCGGCCGCGAGGCGATCAACGCGGGCTATACGGTGCTGTTCGTTTCGGCACCGACGCTTGGGGCCCAGATCGCCAAGGCGCACGCCGAAGGCCGCTTGGACGAGCGCCTGCTGCACTTCAGCAAGCCCAAGCTGCTGATCGTGGATGAGCTGGGCTATTTGCCGTTCGAGCCGGATGCGGCGCACCTGTTTTTCCAGCTCGTTTCAGATCGTCATGCATGATGGTCAGGTTCCTGGCTGTCACGTCCAACATCAGGGTCG
>CAXTUQ010000139.1:0-11332 GCA_964247405.1 uncultured Acetobacteraceae bacterium | reverse complement strand
GATGCTCTGGCCCGCCATCCCGTTCCGCTACGACACAGTGATCAAGGACCTGCCCGTCCCCGCCCCGGCGCCGCCCTCCTTCCGCAACTTGCTGGGCACCGACGACCAGGCGCGCGACGTGCTGGCCCGGGTGATCTACGGCTTCCGGCTGTCGGTGCTATTCGGCTTCACGCTGACGGTCGTGTCGTCGCTGGTCGGCATCGCCGCCGGGGCGGTGCAGGGCTTCTACGGCGGGCTGACCGACCTGCTGTTCCAGCGGTTCATCGAGGTCTGGGCGGGGATGCCGCAGCTTTACCTGTTGATCATCCTCGGCAGCATCGTGACGCCCACCTTCTGGACGCTGTTGGTGTTCTTGCTGCTGTTTTCCTGGATGGCGCTGACCGGCGTGGTGCGGGCGGAGTTCCTGCGCGGGCGCAACCTCGACTACGTGCGGGCGGCGCAGGCCTTGGGCGTGTCGAACGGCGCCATCATGGCGCGGCACATCCTGCCGAACGCGCTGGTGGCGACGCTCAGCTTCCTGCCGTTCACCTTGTCCGGTTCGGTGACGGTGCTGGCGAGCCTGGATTTCCTCGGTTTCGGCCTGCCGCCCGGCTCGCCGTCGTTGGGAGAGTTGGTGGCGCAGGGCAAGAACAACTTGCAGGCGCCGTGGCTCGGCATGACGGCGTTCGTCGTGCTCGGGGGCGTGCTGACCCTGCTGATCTTCATTGGCGAGGCGGTGCGCGACGCCTTTGACCCGCGCAAGCAGCCGTGATGCTGGACGTGCGGAACCTTTCGGTGGCGTTCGGGCCGCGGCGGGTGGTGGACGGGGTGAGCTTTACGCTCGATCGGGGGGAAACGCTGGCGCTGGTCGGCGAGAGCGGGTCGGGCAAGTCGCTGACGGCGCTGTCGATCCTGCAACTGCCGCCGCCGGGGGCGCTCTGCACGGGCGCCGTCACGTTAGGCGGAACCTCCATGCTGGACGCGCCGCCTGCGGCGTTGCAGGCCGCACGCGGCGACACGGCCGGAATCGTGTTCCAGGAGCCGATGACCAGCCTGAACCCGCTGCACAGCATCGGCCGCCAGGTGGCGGAGGCCTTGGCGCTGCATGGCCGCAAGCCCGCCCGCGGCGCCGTCGCCGACCTGCTGCGGCGCGTGGGCTTTCCCGACGCGGACGCCCGGCTGCAGGCCTTCCCGCATCAGCTCAGCGGCGGGCAGCGGCAGCGGGTGATGATCGCCATGGCGCTGGCGAACAACCCGAAGCTGCTGATCGCCGACGAGCCGACAACAGCGCTCGATGTGACGATCCAGGCCGGCATCCTGGACCTGCTGGCGCGGGAGAAGGCGGCGCGCGGCCTCGCTTTGCTGCTGATCAGCCATGAACTGAACGTGGTGCGCCGCGTCGCCGACCGGGTCTGCGTGATGAAGGATGGGCGCATCGTGGAAAGCGGGCGGGTGGCCGAGGTGTTCCGCGCGCCGCAGCACCCGTACACCCGCATGTTGATCGCCGCCGAACCCAGCGGCCAGCCCGGCCCGGTGCCGGCTGCAGCGCCCATCCTCGCGGAGGCGCGGGACCTGCACGTCGTGTTCCCGGTCCGCCGCGGCCTGCTGCGCCGGGTGGTGGGCGAGGTGCGCGCGGTGGATGGGGTGAGCCTCCAGGTCCGTGAAGGGGAAACGCTGGGCCTGGTGGGGGAAAGCGGGTCCGGCAAGAGCACAATCGGGCTGGCACTGCTGCGGATGCAGGCGGCGACCGGCCGCGTGGCGTTCGCCGGGCAGGACATCTCAGCGCTGCCGCAGGCCCGGTTGCGCCCGCTGCGCCGGTCGATGCAGATCGTGTTCCAGGACCCGTACGGCAGCCTGTCGCCCCGCATGAGCATGGGGGAGATCGTCGCCGAAGGGCTGCGCGTGCACGAGCCTCGGCTGGGACGGCGCGAGCATGCGGCCCGCGTCGCGGCGGCGCTGCAGGAGGTCGGGCTGCCTGCGGACGCGGCGGGGCGCTATCCGCACGAGTTCAGCGGCGGCCAGCGCCAGCGCGTCGCCATCGCCCGCGCGGTGGTGCTGAAACCGCGCCTCCTGGTGCTGGACGAGCCGACCAGCGCGCTGGACCGCTCCGTGCAGGCGCAGATCGTGGACCTGCTGCGGACCCTCCAGGCCCGGCACGGCCTGGCCTACCTGTTCATCAGCCACGACCTGGCCGTGGTGCGGGCGTTGGCGCACCGCGTCGCCGTGCTGCGCGCCGGGCGGGTGGTGGAAGAAGGCCCGGCGGATGCGCTGTTCGCCAGCCCGCGCGACCCCTATACCATCGCCTTGATGGCAGCGGCGTTCCCCATGCCCGCACGCGAGATTTCAGAAACGGAAGAAGCCCGATGATCCCCACACGCCGCACCCTTCTTGGCGCCGCAGGCATTGCCACGCTGGGAGCGCCGCGCGCCTATGCCCAGGCCGCGTCCGGTGCCGCGCCGGGTCCGTTCACGCTGCCGCCGCTGCCCTACGCACCGGAGGCCAACGAACCGCATATCGACGCCGAGACGATGCTGCTGCACCACGACAAGCACCATGCCGCGTACGTAACGGCGCTGAACGGCGCGGTGAAGGACCATGCTGAGCTGAGCAACATGCCGCTGCATGAGCTGCTGGCGCGGCTGGGCGACTTGCCGGCGCCCGTGCGCGCGATGGTGCGCAACAACGGCGGCGGCCACGCCAACCACAGCATGTACTGGCAGATCATGGGCGGCAAAGGCGGCGAGCCGTCCGGGGCCTTGCTGGCGGCGGTGAACCGCGACCTGGGCGGCATGGAAGCGATGCGGGCGGCGTTCAACAGCAAGGGCGCCGGCCAGTTCGGCTCGGGCTGGGTGTTCGTGACGGTGAATCCGTTTGGCAAGCTGGGCATGGCCGCACGCCCCAACCAGGACACGCCGCTGATGGAGGGAAGCCGGGCGCTGTTCGGCAACGACGTGTGGGAGCACGCTTACTACCTGACCTACCGGAACCGCCGGGCGGATTACCTGGTGGCATGGTGGAACGTCGTGAACTGGGACGCCGTCGCCGCCCGATACGACCGGGCGCGCGCCGGGACGCTGACGGTCTGATCACCCGGCATACACCCAGGCGTCGTGTGTTGCGCCCGCGGTGGCGATCCGGTTCTCGTTGCTGTCGGCCGAACCCGGCCAACACCTGGGCGCGGCTGCTGCCGGCCGCCAGGGCGCTGAGCCAGCTTTGCTGTCCCGCCGCGTCGGGCGCGCGATGCAGCACGTTGGCATAGAGCTGCGCGACGAAGCCGTTAGAATCGAGGGCGCCGTAGGTGGCGGCGAACTCACGCGAATCGACGAAACCCTGCGCCACCTGGGCCACCGCGACGCCTTGGCCGAGCTGGCCTGACCAAAAGGCCAGCCCTGCGCTGTCCGGGCTGCGGTTGAATGCGGCTTGGTAAAGGCGCGTCGCCTCCGCATCGCTCTGGCTGCCGGCGATGGGCAAGGTCTGGCGATGGTTTTCCTGGCTGTTGGAGAATGCGAGCAAGGCGTCTCCACGGGAGGTCGCGTTGATGTCGTTGACCCAAAGCTGCTGACCCGCGGCATCGGGAGTGCGGTGCAGGACGTTCAGGTAGAGTTGCTGGGCAAAGCCGTTGGCGTCGGTTTGGCCGTAGAGCGCGTTGAACTCCGGCGATGCCGCGAAGCTTGCCGCCAGGGCGGCGAGGCTGAGGGTGCCGGTGGACACCAGCGCCGTGTTGTCGTCCAGGCCCTGCACATCGGGAGCACGGCCGAACGCGGCCTGGTAGAGGCGCGACACGTCCTCCGCCGTGCCGGTGGGGTCGAACAGGCCGCTGCCGTCGGCGAAGTTGATGCGGTCGAGTTTTGCCAGCGTTTGCACGCCATCCCGGCCGGGCCGGGTGTCCTGGATATAGGCCTGGCCGCCCGAGACCTGGGCGATGACATAATCGGTGTGCAGGCCATGCAGTTGGACGCTTGGCGGCGGGTAAAGCGCCCGGATGCCCGCGATGTCGGACGCGCTCAGGGCTTGGTTCTGCGCGGTCGCGATGGGATACATGAGGTCGAGCGGGCTGGATGAGTGATCAAGCCCCAAGGCATGGCCGAACTCATGCAGCACGACCTGATAGAATGTCGGCCCGCCCGCGCCGCCGTAAACCAGTTGGCCGCCAACCGAGACCAAGGGGGATTCGATCGGGTCTTCCACTCGGATCAGCGTATCGGGGCGGTCATACTGTCCGAGGTAAACCCTGGTTTCGCCGAGACGATACGTCGTCGCGGTATCGAATTTTCCGAAGCCGATCCGGATGTCGGCGGCAGCATTTGGGTCCGGGGTGTCCGCAACCTGCTGGAACGTGAGGCCCGAGACCTTCGCCCATTCCTGAATCGCCTGCACCATCGTTGTTTGGGCGGCGGCAAGCAGGGACAACGGATCACTGAAGGGGTACTGCGCCTGATCCGCCGGGTAAGTGAAATCGGCGAAGCTCCAGGTGATCGGGCCAGGACGCCAGACCGGGCCTATGAACGCGTAGCTGACCATGGATCACCCGCATCCCTTCTTTGTTGAAGCTAATGGGGTATTTTAGGCGGCACAATCTGAAAAAGTAGCGGACGCCCTTCGAGCAGGGCGTCCGCTCGATGCTTACACGACTTTGAGACGCACCGGAACATTGTTCCGTGTGGCGTTGGAATACGGGCAAACCTGATGCGCCTTGTCCACCAGCGCCTCCGCTTCCGCCCGGTCCAGGCCCGGCAGGGACACGGCAAGCTCGACATCGATGCCGAAACCGCCCTCAGACCGCGGCCCCATGCCGACCGTGGCGTTCACCGTCGTCTCGGGCGGCACCTTCGGCCCCCCCTGGGACGCCACGAACTTCATGGCGCCCAAGAAGCATGCGCTGTAGCCGGCGGCGAACAACTGCTCCGGGTTGTTGCCCGGGCCGCCTGCTCCCCCGAGTTCCTTCGGCGTGGACAGGCTCACATCGAGCGAGCCGTCCGCAGTCTTGGCATGACCGTCACGCCCGCCGGTCGCCGTGGCGGACGTTGTATAAAGCACGTTCACTGACATCACATATCCTTCCCGATCCAGCCGGCCAAGCGGCTCGGCTGGATCGTAATCCAGTTAAGGGGCCAGCGCGACCCGGCCCCGGTCCTTATTCCGCGGCCTGCGCCACGGCGGGAGGCGGCTTGTCCGACGCCGACACAGGGTCGGAGTTGGCCGGCTGATGCGCGCGTGCCACTGCCAGCGCCACGCCTTCGGCATAGGCCGGGTCAACCCGGCGGAAATGCTCAAGCTGCCGGTCGATGATCTCCCGTTGTCCCGCTTGATCTGGCGCCGCCGTCCTTATCAATCCCCGGCCTCAACGCGATATCCCGTGCTCAACAGCGGAGAAACAGACGTTGCAGCACGCCCAGGAGATCGTCGCCGAGTATCCGCGCCCGCCGCGGCTGGAACCAGCGCACCGCCGGGTGCGGATCGTGTTTGCCGGGCAGACCATCCTTGCAACCGACGCGGCGTGGCGCGTGCTGGAAACCTATCATCCTCCAGGCTTCTACATGCCGATCAGCGCGTTCACCGCAGGCGTGCTGACACAGACGCCGCGGACCAGTCTCTGCGAATGGAAGGGGACCGCGTATTACTACAGCATCACGGCCGGTGGACGGCTCGCCGCGGACGCTGCTTGGGGCTACCCGGACCCGTCGCCGGCTTTCCGGCCGATCCGCGACCATGTGGCCGTTTATGCCGGCGCCATGGATGCCTGCTTCGTCGATGAGGAGCGTGTGACCCCGCAGGAGGGCGGCTTCTACGGCGGCTGGATCACGTCGGAGTTGGTGGGGCCGTTCAAGGGTGGGCCGGGCACGCTGTTCTGGTAAGACCGGGGCGACGTTTCCGAGAAGTCCTGCCGCGTTCTGCGCGGGACCGACCCTGTAAAGGACCTTTATTTTGGACGGCACAGGTTTCCTGCCGCGCATACGCGCCGGCAGCCTTGCCCATCACGCGGTCGAGACGATGCGCCTGGCCAGCCCGCTAGCCATTGCGCAGTTGGCGCAGATGGCGATGGGCATCACCGACACCGTGATGCTGGGCAGCTTGGGCGGCGACGCGCTGGCTGCGGGCGGCCTTGGCGAAGGCCTGTTCATTACCGTCTGCGTCGTGCTGCAGGGCGTCATGACGGCGCTGCCCGTCCTGGTCTCGCAAGCGCGGGGCGCCGGGCGCGATGCGCAGGTGCCGGGCCTGTATTGGACCGGCGTGCTGCTGGCGCTGCTGCTCGTCGTGCCGGGCTTCGCATTGTTCAGCGCGGCCGAGCCGTTGTTGCTGGCAACCGGACAGCCGGCGGCGCTGGCGCATGAGGCTGGCCGCTTCGTGGGTGTCCTGCGCTGGGCGACGCCCGGCGCGTTGCTGGGCATGGGCCTGATGCGGGCCTTCCTGCCGGCCATCGACCGGGGCGGCATGGTGTTGTGGGTGTCCCTTGCGTCCGCCGCGGGCAATGGTGCGCTCTGCTATGGATTCGTCCATGGAGCCTGGGGCTTGCCGGCGTTGGGCCTGAGCGGACCGGCATTGGCCACGGTGCTGTCGCTGACGGCGGGGGCGGTCGCCCTGCTGGTCTTGCTGCACGGCCGCCCGGGGCTGCGGCGTTTCGTGGCGTGGCGGCGTCCGCGGCTCGACCTGCTTGGCGCCATGCTGCGGCTTGGCGTTCCGGTCGGCGCGACGTTTGCCGTCGAGACCGGGCTGTTCCTCGGCGTTGCGTTGCTGGTCGGGCGATTGGGTCCGGTGCCGCTGGCGGCGCAGCAGGTTGCCTTGAACATCCTGTCCGTCGCTTTCATGGTGCCGCTCGCGATTGCCCAGGCGGCTAATGTCCGGGTTGGCCATCGTGTCGGCGAGGGCGACACGCCGGGCGCACGCCGGGCTGGGTTGGTCGCCATCGGCCTGGGCGCAGTGTTCGAGGTTGCTGCGGCGCTGCTGCTGCTTGCGGCGCCGGAAGCCGTGGTTGGCGTGTATCTTGACCCGGCGTCGCCGGGCAGCGCCGAGGCGTTCGCCATCGCGACCGCGTTGCTGAACGTCGTGGTCGTGTTCCAGGTGGCGGACGGCGTTCAGTCCGTCGCTGGCGGCGCGCTGCGCGGGAGGGGGGACACGCGCTTGCGGTTCATCCTTGCCGCCGTGGCGTATTGGGGCGTCGGCTTTCCCGCCGCCGGGTTCCTGACGTTGCGCGCCGGTTGGGGCGTCGAGGGGGCTTGGTGGGGCTTGGCTGCGGGCTTGATCGCCGTAGCGGCGTTGCTGACCGGACGCTTCCTGCGGCGTACGCGCTTTACGCCGGGGTGCGTTCTCCAACCCTGACCGGCATCGGCAGCCGGTTTGCCGGCGGCGCCAGTGGGCACACGTAGCGTGGCGAGTAGGCGCAGGACGGGTTGTAGGCGAAGTTGAAATCCAGGACTGTCAGGCCGTCCGGCGTGCTGCCCAAGTCGGCTCCCTTGATGGTGTCGAGCAGGTAGCGTCCAGCGCCGTAGGTTTCCCGGCCGCTGGTCGCATCTGCGAAGGGCAGGAACACTCCACCGCCGTAGCCCAGCAACCAGTAGAATGTGAGTTCGCCGCCCAGCTTCGCTTGCAGGCCTTGGCTGCGTGCGAATGGCTGCATGTTGATCACCCCGTCGGTGCCAGCTTGGAACGTTTCTGTAGGTGCATCCATGATCGGACGATGTTTCACGTGAAACACCAAGGCGGGATCATACGGAAGCACGTTCAAACTCTTGAACCCGTATCCTGGCTCAAGGGGACTTTGCGGATGGTCCCGGAACATCGCATCGCGCACGGTCCGCCAATGCACCCAAGCACGCTGCGCGTCCTGCTCGGCCCGAATCTCTGCATAAAGCCCAGCGATCCGGCGCCGCCAATCCCAAAGCGACTCAAACTCCGTGGTCACGGCTGCTGCCTGGAGCGGCCACGACCGCTTCCCTTGAGGCTGTCATGCCTGCTTGGCCTCGATAAGTCCCCGGCGAATGCGACGGCCGCGGCCAATGCGGTCCTCTATGTAGGCGCCGTCACCCCAACGGACGGCCCGCGCCATCGCCTGAGTGTCCTCGGTGAAACGCGCCAGCATCTCCAGCAACGCCTCCCGATTGTTCAGGAACACGTCGCGCCACATCACCGGGTCGCTCGACGCGATGCGGGTGAAGTCACGGAAGCCGGACGCCGCAAACTTCAGCACCTCCGACCGGCTGGCCGCCGCGCTCTCCCCCTCGGTCGCCAGGTCGTCGGCGGTGCTGCAAATGGTGAAGGCAATCAGGTGGGGAAGGTGGCTCACGATGGCCAGCACGCGGTCGTGATGCACTGGCTCCATCACCTCGACCATGCTGCCGGCCCGGCGCCAGAACTCGGCCATCTGCTCGGTCGCCGCCGGGCTGGTGCCGCCGGGCGGCGTGAGCAGGCACCAGCGGCCCCCGAACAACGTGCTGAACCCTGAGTCCGGCCCGGAATATTCGGTCCCCGCCAAAGGATGACCGGGCACGAAATGCACGCCCGGCGGCAACAGCGGCCCCACGTCGCGGATCACCGACACCTTGGTGCTTCCCACGTCCGTGACGATGGCGCCCGGCATCAGATGCGGCACGATAGCGGCAGTGATCGACGCATAAGCGCCAACCGGCGCGCACAGCATCACGCAGTCCGCCCCGGCAACCGCCCGCGCCGCATCAGGCTCGATCCGGTCGGCAAAGCCCAATGCGGCGACCCGCCCCAGCACCTCGGCACTGCGGTCCGTCACGACCACCTCCGCGGCCAAATCCCGCCGCTCCCGCGCCACCCGCGCGACGGAACTGCCGATCAGGCCGGCGCCGATCAGCGTCAAGCGCTGGAAAACCGGGGTTTGCCGCACCGCGTCGTGCTCAAGCATGCGCCGTCCGCGCCGCCATGAACGATGACAGGATTTCGGCCACGATGGCGCATTCCTCGGCCGTGCCAATGGTGATGCGGAGGCATTGCGGCAGGCCGTAACCCGCCACCATCCGCACGATCACCCCGCGCGCCTTCAACGCGGCATGGGCGGCGCCAGCCGTCTCGGATGCGCCGAAGTCGGCCAGCACGAAATTCCCCTCGCTCGGCCAGACCCGGATGCCGGTGCGCTCCAATTCTGCCGTGAGCCAGCCACGGTAGCGCGTGTTGTGGGCGCGGCCCGCCTCGATCCAGCCGGGTTCGGCGAGCGCCGCGACCCCCGCCGCCTGCGCCGCAAGGCTCACGTTGAACGGGCTGCGCACCCGGTTCAGCACATCGACAACCCCGGGCGGCGCATAGCACCAGCCCAGGCGCAAGCCGCCCAGGCCGAAGATCTTGCTGAAGGTGCGCGTCATCACCGTGTTGTCGCCCGCATCCACCAAACGCGCCCCCGCGTCGAAATCGGGCCGGTCCACGTACTCTGCATAGGCGGCGTCCAGCACCAGCAGCACGTCAGGCGGCAGCCCGACCCGCAGCCGCTCGACCTCCGCTTGCGGCAGAAGGCTGCCGGTCGGGTTGTTCGGGTTGGCCAGGAACACCAGCCGGGTCGCCGCCGACACCGCCGCCAGCATGGCGTCCACGTCGGCCGTCAACCGCCGCTCCGGCACCTTGATGACCCGGCAGCCGGCATAGGTCCCGGCGATCTCATAGACGCTGAACCCGTGGCGGCTCATGATCAGCTCCGTGCCCGGGCCGCCATAAGCCAGGCAGAGCTGATAGATCAGGTCATCCGACCCGGCGCCGCAGACAATCTGCGCGGGATCAAGTCCGAACCGCACGCCGATAGCGCGGCGCAACTCCTGCGCGCCACCGTCGGGATAGCGGTGCAGCTCCCCCGCCACTGCGGCATAGGCCGCGCGGGCACCGGGCGGCACGCCGAACGCGCCCTCATTGAACGAAAGATTGGTCGTCCGGTTCGGCCCGGCCGCCTTGCTCTCGCCGCCGACATACGGCGCGATGCCGAGGATGCCCTTACGCGGCTGCGGACCCATCAGGCTTCTCCTCCCACCGGCACGGCATAGGCGCCCAGCACGATGGGCGAGCACCCCGCCTCCCGCAGCGCCGCCAATCGCGGGTCATCGTCGCCGACGAACCCGTCAACCTCTGCCAGCGCGCAAGCAGCCGAAACGTCAGCCTCCCGCCGCACGATCACCGGCCCGGCGCGAAACCCGGCGGCGGCCAGGGCAGCCTCCAACCGCGCACGGTCAGCGTCCGCCAGCTCCAAGCCGATCAGCGAGCGGTCCTGGCCGCTCGGGTCCGGCGCCGCGGCGCTGACCACCAGGCCTTGCACGGTGGGCGTCCCCTCCGGACGCGGCGACCAGAACGGCAGGCGGGCAACAACATGCACCTGCAGACCGCCGGAACGCAGCAGCGCGGTCCACCACGCGCCGGATGACGCCTTACCCTCCGTCGGCATCGGCAACACGGCAACGGTTGCACGCCCGGCGCGCACCTCGTCCATCGCCTCGACCGGGCTGCCGTGCAGGCGCGTCGGAGTCAACGCGCCGAAATGCTCCCGCGCCAGGGCCAGATACGCCGCATCGCCCCCGGCTTCGCATACGCTGACCACCAGGGGGTGCTGCTGCGCCGTCGTGGTGCTGAGCAGCTCGCGCCAGATCCGCACGATGCCGAACGCCGGCAACCCGCCGTCATGCCGGGCCAGCAAGCGCCGGATAATCGCGGCTTCCCGTCCTGGCCGCAGCGGCACGGGGCCTTTCACCCGCAACGCCCCCACCTGCTTCACTACCTCCGCCCGGCGCATCAGCGTGTTGTGCAGCGCATCGTCCAGCCGGTCCAGCTCCGCCCGCAACGACGCGAGATCAGGAACCTTGGCCGGCGCGGCCGGCTGCATTTGGGACGGACTGGGCATTGCAGTCGCTGGTCTTTCTGGGATGATAAAAACAAATAGCGGAAGCGTTACATCCTGCAAGCCGTCCCTGGCAAGGCCGTGCCCCACAAATACGCAGGTCAAAACACGCAAGCTGCTGTTGCCCGGCAAGCCCATGCGGCCTATGCAGCCCCGATCATGGATCATCTGGACGTCCCGTCCCGCGACACCCATCAATCCGCGATCTTTGACGGCCGCTTCACGCTTGACTGCGGCGCGGCGCTGCCGTCCGTCACCGTCGCGTACCGCACTTACGGCACGCTGAACGCTGCCCGGTCAAACGCCATTCTCGTCTGCCACGCGCTGACCGGCGACCAATACTTGGCGGAGCCGCATCCCGGGACCGGCAAGCCCGGTTGGTGGAAGGAGGTCGTGGGGCCGGGCCGTCCGATCGACACCAACCGCTTCTTCGTCATCTGCACCAACGTGCTGGGCGGCTGCATGGGCAGCACCGGGCCGCGCAGCCCGCGCGACGACGGGCCGGACGCGCCGCACGAT
>CAXTUQ010000138.1:0-11414 GCA_964247405.1 uncultured Acetobacteraceae bacterium | reverse complement strand
GTCCAAGCGGTCCCAATCGGCGATCCGGGTGGGCGCGGCCTCGATCCCCTGGACGCCGAGCCGGGCCAGCAGCCCCAGCGCCGCCGCGGTGTCCCCCGGCGCCCAGGCAAGATTCGACACGCCCAGCCTGGCCGTCATGCCCGCCGCGCCGCGACGAAGCGCCCCATGGCGTGCAGCGACGCTTCTGCGTCCATCGCGTAATCGCCCTCGCCGCCGAAAGCCGCGCCGTGCCGGGTCCGCACGTCGTAGGCCACCGGCCGTGACTGCCCGCCCAGCGCACTGTCCGGGAAGAACCGGCCGCGGATCTCCGCCATCGACACCGGCTCCGCTACCAGGTTCACCAGCGGCAGGCCCAGCGCCTGTACCCGGTCGATGTCGTCGGCCAGGCGCTCCAGCGGGTACCATTGGAAGCGGGACGCCGGGTCGATGTGCTCCAGCCGGTGGCCGTGCATCAGGTCAAACAGCGCGTTCTTCTTCAGACCCGGCCCGAACAGCGCCGGCAGGCGGATGACGTGGCACACCGGGAACCGCTCCCGCACCCAGTCCTCCAGCCACGCCCGGTGCAGGCCATAGGGATGCAGGTCCGGCTCCGGCACCGCGTCCTCCTCGTCCACCGCCAGCGGCGTGCCATAGACATCGACGGTCGAGATCAGGACGAACCGCTCCGCCCGCACCCGCTCCAGCCGGCGGGTCAGCCGTTCGATGCCCGCCCGGTCCTCCTCCGCATGGGCGTTCGCCCACCATTTCACCGCGCTCACCCCGGCGCAGACGATGCGGTCGAATGCCCGGCCCTCGATGGCCTCGATGTCGGCCGAGTGGTAGCCCGCGCCGAACGCCCGCTGCGCCAGCAACGTCTGCCCTACGAACCCGGTGCTGCCGATCAACGCGTCCATGATGCCCCCGCCTTCATGCCCGTCGTCACGCGCGAATCTGGGCAATGTTGCGCCGGAGCGAACTGTCGACGTGCATCCCGGCGTCGAACTGCCCGGCCTCGATGGCGGCGAGAATCCGTTCGGTGGCGAAGAACACCGTGTCAATCTTGCCCGACATCACCGAGAAGGTCCGGCCCCGGCGGAACACGTAGCAGGACCGGTCGTCGAACCGCCCGACCGGCTTGGTCTTGATGGCCAATTGCGGACCCACCAGGCGGAACCGCTCGCGGAACTCCGGCAGGTAGCGGGAAATCTGGTCCTCCATCAGTTGCGCCTTCTCCGCCACCGTCGCCGCCGACACGCCGTCCCGCACCCGCCGCGCGTCCTCCGGGCTGTCCAGCCGTCCGAGCGGGGTGTGCGGCACGCTGGACAGGGTGTAGAGGCCGGGGTCCTCCGTCGGGTAGATCGAGCACAGCGGGCCATCGACCAGCGTGACCGCGGGGAAAGGGCCGTCCGTTTCGTAGTACAGCAGGATCGTCGGCTCGTAGTAGAAGCGCATCGGCAGCCCGGCGCGGTGCCCCCAGGTCGCATCCACCAGCACGTCGTAGCGGGTGCCATCCACGTAGATGCCGTCCGCGCGCTCCTCCACCGCGTCGATTCGCTGGCGGAGCTGCAGGCTGTCGCCCAGCCGCTCCGTGAAGTAGCGCCGGGCGCGCTCGATCAGCAGCACCCGCTCCCCCGCCAGCAGCAGCCCGTCCACCCCGCGCAGCAGCACGGAGCTTTCGCGGACCTCACGGTAGTCGATGCCGGACGAGGTCATGATGAGGCGGTAGGTGGCGAAGTCGATCAGGCTGTCCTCGCGCGGGACCGCGTAGATGTTCTCGCTGACCTCGCGGCTCAGTTGCGGGTAGCGTTCGACAAACCGCATGAACCCATCCCGCGACTGCGCCCTCGTGCCGTGGTGGCGCGGGTAATGGAAGCCGAGGTGCAGCCGGAACTGGTTGTTGCCCGACGCCTCGTGCATCGCGCGCTCGTTCTGGTCGAACACCGTGACATCCAGCCCGAGGCCGCGCAGCGACAGCGCGATGTGGCACCCGTACCAACCCGCCCCGATGACGGCCACCGACAATGCCATGCAGCTCTCCCCGCATTCTGAAGACTCAGGCTGTCCCGTGCCGCTGAATTCGCCCAAGCCGCGAAGCCCGCTGTTAAGCTACTCGATACAATGAAGGGAGCGCAACGGTATGGGTGGGGAAAACACAACCTTAAATCGAATCACACTGCAGGTTTGCGGGAAATTTGCGAGAATAATCGCCAAAATCACAACCTTCTTGACATTCTCAGCGGCCCGCTCTGTTGCTATGCCACGAGGCGGAACGGCCCCACACACGTGAGAAGCGAAATGCGCCTGCGTTATATGTCACCGCTGAGCCTGCCACGGATATCGCGGCACGAGCTGCAGGACGCGGCGCAGGTCGGCGTTTACGTGGAGCCGCCGGGTGCAGACCGTCCGCTGCTCCGCTACGCGCCGGAGTTCATCGACGACCCCGCCGGGACCGGAGTGTTCGACGGCCTGGGCGCCGCCGCCTACCTGTCGCCGCCGGCATTCCTGACGACGCTGCCGCGCCCCGTGCTGTTCGGCTATCGGGCGCTGGCATGGGACGGGCAGTTCTGCACCGACGCCGCGGGCACGCCGTCGGCGGAGACCGGGCGCTTCCTGGACGGCCTGTCATCCCCGGAGCCGTTTCCCAACGAGGACACCGGCTTGGCCGCGGTGCCGGACGGCGACGGGTTCGACCTGCGCTGCGAGTCCCGTCCGCAGCGCCACCACGCGGGCGCCGCGGTCGTGCTGTGCTCGCACGAGCCGTCGAACTACGGCTCCTTCCTGTTCCGGGTCCTGCCGAAGCTGCACGCGATTCGCGCCCATGGACTCGGGCACCTGCCGGTCGTCGTCTGGGCGCACACGCCCGCGTTCCTTGAGCTGCTGCGTCTGGCCGGCGTGCCCGCGTCGCAGGTCGTCCAGCACGACACCGGCGCCCTCGTGACGTTTGACCGCGTGATCGCGCCGTCGTTGCGCAACCCGCACGCCTTCCTCGACCCGGAAAGCCACGCCTTCTTCCAGCAGATGGCCCGGGAGAACCCCGGGACCGGCGGAGGCCGCCGCCTTTACGTGTCCCGCTTGGGGCAGGGCCGCCGCGGCGTGTCCGCCCGGCAGATGCTGAACGAGGCCGAGGTGGCAGCGGCGATGGCGGGGCTTGGCTTCGAGGTGATCGAGCCGGAGCAACTCAGCCCCGCCGAGCAGATCGCCGCCTTCGCCTCCGCCGACGTCGTGGTGGGTCCCGCCGGGTCAGGCCTGTTCAACGTGGTGTTCTGCCGGCCCGGCACGAAGGTGCTGGACATCGAGAGCGAGCCGAACTGGATCTACGCCCACACCGGGCTGTTCGCCTCCTGCAAGACGCGGTACGGCCTGTTCGTGGCGGCTGTGGACCCGGCCGATCCCGCGCCGGTGCACAAGCGGTTCAGCGTGGACGTTCCGGCGCTTGTGGCGCGTGTATCAAGCTTCGTTCAAAGCTAAGATTTATCGTAAATGCAATATCAGAAGTATCAGGCAAACACGGCTTGCGCGAAACAGTTATTATGCCTCTTCTAGCGCTTGGATCAACGACGCTTTCTAGCCTGCATTAAGTGCGCGGCCTGTCGCTAAGGGGGCTGCACTATGACCGAACCTGTCATTTCGTTTCTGCATGACAACATTCGCCCAGGCTGGGATGACTCCGATGCTGGTTTCCTGGTGCTTCTGAAAACCTGTTTTGTTTGCCGGCTTGATGCCATTAGTCCGTTTCGCAGACTCCGCCGACTTCCACCTCATGGGCAGACCCGGTATTTCCCGTCAGCACCATCTGGCCTGCTGCCCTCTCAGGAAGAATTCTCAGCGTGACCTGCGGACTGCTGCTGGCCATGTCAAGTCCGTTCAGAATGCAGTAGGCAGGGCCACGGAATGGAAAACCATCCACTTGGATAGGCGCCTGATTGTTTACGACGGCCGAGATTTGCAGAGCGGCCTGGTAGAAAACCGTCTTTCCCACCCGCTTGTATCGGAGAATACCCTGGCCTGAGAGAAGCAACTTGGGGCCGCCGGTCACCGTCAGCCCCGCCCGGCTCCATGGCTCTGCCACGTCGTCGGTGTCCGCCACACGCAGGCCTGCGACATGTCCCACGCCTGAAGTGTTGATATCGCGCGCCGTCACCTTGCCGGCCCCATCGACTTGGAACCCAGGGGAGGCGAACGCCGCATCTGTTATTTCGAACGCCCGCAAGTCGATGCCCTTCGCGACGACACCCACCGTTCCGTCGCTCCCCAGAATCGTGCCTCCTGGCGCGATGGGAACACCACCGTTGTAGTCCGACAGCATGATGCCGTAACGCCAGCCGCCTGAACTGCGTACCGTACCAATATGCATTGCAGCTTCCCGTTCGGAGCCATGCACAGCATCATTGCCGATGGTCGTGATGGCATGGCCGAACTTGTACAAAACGCTGGCGCCCTCATCGACCTCGACGTCCGTTTCCAGGCATTCGACCGTCGAGTAGAAGGTAGCTCCTGGGGCTAGTTGGCATTGCGGATTCACGGAGTAAGCATTTCCACGGGATGCAGACGCTGTCCCACCATCGTTCACGGATGTGATGTAGAACGGCCATAGGGCGCCGTTGAACGGGTTGGGATTAGACGGGTCGACTGCTTTGCTCGGCGCATCGTGGGCGACATAGATGACCTCGCCACCTCGAGGTCCCATCTGGCTGGTCCCGCCGAAGTGATAGCTAATCTGGCTTGCCCAGAAGCCCCGCTGCCCACTCGACACCATGGGCCCGAACGACAGGGACTCATTGGGAATGTAGATGTTTTCCAAGGAAAGCCCGTGCTGGTATCGCTCATCCAAGCTGGAGATGACCCCCGCCAAACCGCCGTTGGCGATTTCGATGTCCGGTCGGTTGGGATTGACCATGAGGCCTGTGGATACCCGGACTGGGGCTGTCAGCGCACCGCTGGCATTCAGGCTTGCCAGGCCGCCTGGCTGGCCAATTGGCATGAGGCGGGAAAGATTGTCCATAAGGTAGGCCTGGCGTTCCTGCGCGCTGCTGCTCCACCAAAACGTAATCTCTATGGCCGCGGACAGAAGAGTCAGGCTACATATCACGATCAGTCGACGCCTAACGCCCATAACCACCCTGTCTCCTCTCAAACCCGCAGAGTGCCGCCAGACATTGCTGGTAGGCGCGGCCACGTACACAGGCCTTCGGCATGACATGTCGGAAGGCGGTTCAAGGCACTACGTCAACAACCTTCCAGCGGGTTCGGTTCCATGCCGATAGATGTCGTGAGCAAGACCATCATGGGCGCCCAGGTGCAGAACCTGAGCAGCCCGCAGAACGGTGAGGCCTTCTGCGGTGGCCCCGTCCTAAAAGGGGATGGCATTGAAAGGCGACTGCGCCACAATCGCGGGGTGGGCGTAGCCGATGGCTTCGTGACTGGCGTTCGGTATGATAATGTCATTCCGGGGGAGTGGGTCTACGGCGGATACATCTATCCGCATTTCGGTCATTTCATGTCCGAGGTGGTCCACAGAGTTCTTCCATCTCGCCTTCTTTTTCCAGGAAGGAAGTTTCTGTTTGTGGGCGCCCGATCACCTCACCCAATAAGCACAATGAGGCAGGTTCCGCCGACGCTGCAGGACATCCTGCGCCTTCTCGAAGTGGATGACTCAAATTCCATCGTTGTCAACCAGCACTCCATGGTTGAGTGTCTGCACGTTGTGGAGCAGGCCTCCAATCTCGGCAGCGATCCTAAGGACGGCTACCTAGATGTTTTGTCGAATTATATCAGCGACCGTATCAAAGCCGAGACGGCAGGAAGCACCCTTGAGATTCCGAGAAAGATATGGGTGTCACGGAGCAACCTGCCACCAGGCGGTGTCGTGCTGGGAGAGAGATACCTCGAGGAGCAGCTCGCAGCTTGCGGCGTGTCTATCCTCCACCCGGAGGATCACACCTTTGCCGAACAGTTGAGGCATTATGCCGAAGCGGAGTCGGTGGTCTTCCACGAAGGATCCGCTTGCCACGGAACGGAACTTCTGGGCGCGCAGATGATGAGTCAGGTAGGGCTCGTCGTCAGGCGCCCGGAGGTTGGTAAGTCGTTCCGCGCCATCCTACAGCCACGAGCCACATCTTATTCAGCCTTCTTCGACACCAAGCCGCTCGGCTCCATCGTGGTCAGTTCTGACGGGCAACCGCTCGCATATCTGGGCGTGGCCGCCGCACAGCCCTTGCTTCTTGGAGAGTTCCTGAGAGAGATTTTTGAGGTGACGCTCGGCGACTTCACTTCTGCAGACTATCTCAGCAGGGCACGAGAGGACCTGCTCCGCTATTGCGAATACCATCGGGCGAATAACAGCAGCGTCGGCCCCGGCGAGGTCACGCAATTTCAGGAGGATGCTTGCCGCGTGATGGACGGCCTAGCGGCCTCCCTGGCCTGAACAGGGCTTCGCTGGCAGCAGCTTGCACAACTCCATCTTCGCCCATGATGGCGTGTCGGTATTCGAGATTGGCGACGAACACTCCTACTTGGCCGGACGGCCCGACTTGCGGAACCCAACCCAGGTTGCGATGTGCGAAGCGCTGCGCCAACCGTTGACATTCGTGGACTTCTACCGAGCGGATGGGGAACCCTTGCCGGCTGCGGAGATCGTCGCGCGCATCATAGCGTGACCTACCCGACGTTGTCTGTTGCATGAACATGCTACAGTCACCTGCTCGCCTTGCACGTGACTGAAGCCGCCTCCCGGATGACGCGCCGGGCGAACCGCGTTAGGCTGACGACCGATCGCTGAAAGTCGCCCATGCCGAAACCGACCATCGCCCTCCTCGCCACCTTGCTGCCAGCCGCTGCCTGGGCGCAAGGCATCCCGGTCCGCATCAACGGCACGGTCATCGGCCTCGCCGGCGACCGCCTCCTGGTCCGCCCCAGCGAAGGCGACCCGCTCGACGTCCAGCTCCCGCCCGGCGTCCGCATCGGCGCCGTCGAGGACCGCACCCTCGCCAGCATCCAGCCCGGCGAGTTCGTCGGCTCCGCCGCGCGCCACGGACGGGACGGCAAGCTGCATGCGCTGGAGGTGCACATCTTCCCCGAATCCATGCGCGGCACCGGGGAAGGCCACCGCCCGATGGAAGCGCCGGAGCAGACCATGACCAACGCCACCGTGGTCGATGTCGTGGGGGACGGCATCGCCACCGTCGCGGACGGCCGCACCTTGCACCTGCGCTACCCCGGCGGCGAGCAGGAGATCGAGGTCGCGCCCGACGTGCGCGTGGTCGGCATGCTGCCGGGCGACCGTAGCCTGCTGGTGCCGGGCGCCGCCGTCACGGTGCGGGCGATGCAGGGCGCCGACGACCGCCTGACCGCCGTGTCCGTGCAGGCCGAGAAGAACGGCGTGAAGCCCCTGCCATGACCGCCGCCCCGCCCGTTTGGGCGCCCCCCGTCGCCGACCCGGCGCCGCGCAGCCTGTGCACGGATTGCGGCATCTCCCGCAGCAGCACCCCCGGCGATTGCGGCGCCGCCTGCCAGTTCATCGCGCCCGACTACCCCGGCCTTGAGGCCCGCGTGCACGGCCGCGCCCGCGACCCTGCCCGGCCGGACGAGCTGTTCTTCGGCCCGTTCCGCCGCATGGTGCGCGCCTCCCTCGCCGCCCCCCGCTCCGGCGCGCAATGGACCGGCATCACCACCCGCATCGCCGAGCGCCTGCTGGAAACCGGCGCCGTCGATGCCGTGCTCACGATGGCGCCGCACCCGGACGACCCTTGGCGCCCGGTCCCGGTGCTGGTGACGGAGGCCGCGGGCATGGCGCAGTGCCGGGGCATGCGGATGGGCTACGCGCCGTTGCTAGCCCTGCTGGAGCCGGCGCGGGCGGCCGGCCATCGCCGCATCGCGGTGATCGGCATCCCGTGCCAGGTCCACGCCCTGCGCGCCCTCGAACAGCGGCTCGGCTTCGACCGCATCTTCGTGGTCGGCACGCCTTGCTCCGACAATACGACGACGGAGAACTTCCACCAGTTCCTGTCCCTGCTGTCCGACGACCCCGGCAGCATCACGTACCTGGAGTTCCGCGCCGACTACCATGTGGAGCTGCGTTTCCGCGACGGGCGCCGCCGGGCGATCCCGTTCCTGCTTCTGCCGATCAGCAAGCTGCCCGCCGACTTCTTCCCGCTGACCTGCCGCACCTGCGTCGATTACACCAACGCGCTGGCCGACATCACCGTGGGCTACATGGCGGGGGAGGGCGAGCAATGGCTGCTGGTCCGCAACGAGCGCGGGGAGGAGCTGCTGGCGCTGCTGGGCGACGAGCTGCATACGGCGCCCCTCCGCAGCGCCGGCAAGCGCCAGGGGCCGGTGCGCGGGTTCATCAAGAACGTGGCGCTTGCCGCCGGCGGCCTGCCGGTGCGTGGGATGCCGGGCTGGCTGCGCCCGCTGATGGGCTGGCTGATGCCGCGGGTCGGGCCGCGCGGCCTGGAGTTCGCCCGCGCCCGCATCGAGATGAAGGCAGCCGAGACCGTGCTGCACCTCCGCCGCCAGCACCCAAGACGGCTGCGCAGCATGGTGCCCCGGCATGTCTGGGCCTTGGTGGCGCCCTACGGCCTCGTGCCCGCTCCGGACGAGCTGCCGCACGCATCCGGGAACGAAACGCGGCGCCGCGCGTCATGGAGGCAGCCCAAGTAGGAATCTCCCCATGCGCGAAGACGACCTCCGGGAAAGCAGCAATACCGAGGACCGCCGCGGCATGGGCGGCATGGCCACCGGCGGCCTCGGCATCGGCGCCGTGGTGGTGCTCAGCCTGATCGGCTGGGCCTTCGGCATCAACCCGGCCGTGCTGATCAACGGTGCGGAGCAGGTGGCGGGCAACGCGCCCGTCGCGACCCAGGCGCCGGCCCGCCGGGGCATGCCCGACGACGAGGTGGGCCGCTTCGTCGCCCGCGTGCTGGGCGAGACGGAGGATGTCTGGTCGCAGATCCTGCCCCGTGAGGCCAACCGCCAGTATGAGCGGCCGGTGCTGGTGCTGTTCTCCGGCGTCACCTCGTCCGGCTGCGGCTCCGCCGAAGCGTCCATGGGACCGTTCTATTGCCCTCTCGACCGCAAGCTCTACCTCGACACGTCGTTCTTCCAAGACATGCAGCGCCGCATGGGTGGAGGCGGCGACTTCGCCTACGCCTACGTCATCGCGCACGAGGTCGGGCACCACGTCCAGAACTTGCTGGGCCTGCTGCCCAAGGTGCAGGCGGCGCAGCGCCAGGCGCGGGGAGACGGGGACCGGGCCACCGCCAACGACCTGTCGGTGCGGACCGAGCTGATGGCCGACTGCTTGGCCGGCGTATGGGCCAACGCCATGAACCAGCGCCACCGCAACATCGACGACAACGACCTGCAGCAGGCGGTCTCGACCGCCACCGCCATCGGCGACGACCGGATCAGCCAAGCGTCGGGCCGCGCCGTGGTGCGCGACAGCTTCACCCACGGCTCTTCTGCGCAGCGGGTGCGCTGGCTCGCCACGGGCCTGCACACCGGCACGGTCGCCGGGTGCAACACCTTTCAACCGTAGTCAGCGCCGCCGCGCGAACAACGCCAGCAGCGCCGCCGCCATCAGCAGGCTGCGCGGCACGGCCAGCTCCGTGTCGCCGCGCCGCACCTCGCTCGCCAGCACGGTGGCCGAGGCCGCCGCCGCGATGGCGCCGCCGAGCCGCCGGGTCGATCCGGCCGCGAGCAGGGCGCCGCCGGCCATCTCCGCCAGCGCCACGCCGCGCAGCCCGGTTTTCGACCAGCCGAGGTGGTTGAACATGCGGGCATAGCCGCGGTTGCCAATGATCTTGTCCGCGCCCGCCACCGCGAACGCCGCGCCCAGGACGGCGAAGAAGCTGGAGCCGATGCGTGCCATATGTCCCCTCATGCGATACCGGGCGGTCCAACGCAGGCGGGCGCAATCCGTTCAGTTTTGGGGAGGCGCCGCATGGCCGTGTTCTTCACCGCCGACACGCATTTCGGCCACGCTGCCGCCCGCGCCTTCTACCGCCGCCCCTTCGCGGACGTTGCCGAGATGGACGCGGCCATGGCCGAGCGCTGGAACGCCGCCGTGGCGCCCGGCGACGAGGTCTGGCACCTCGGCGACTTCGCCGTGCGCCACAAGGCGCCGGGTCCGCTGCTGGACGGCCTGCACGGCCGCAAGCACCTGATCACCGGCAACAACGACCCGCCCGGCATCGCCGCCCTGCCTGGCTGGGACAGCGTCGCGCCCTATATGGAACTGGAGATCGACGGCACCCTCCTGGTGCTGTGCCACTACGCTTTCCGGACCTGGCGGGACATGTCGAAGGGCGCGCTGAACCTGCACGGCCACAGCCACGGCCGCCTGCGCCCGCAGGCCCGGCAATTCGACGTGGGCGTGGACGCCTGGGATTTCCGCCCAATCACGCTGGCCGAACTGGCACGCCGGCCGAACTGAAGGGAACACGACGCTGACCGTCCTTGTCACGAGCAAGCCCAACCTGTCCGCGCTGCGGCTGCTGCTGCCGTTCCTGCGGCCTTATGCCGGACGGGCGGCGGCGGCGGCGGTGTCGCTGGCGCTGGCTGCCGGGCTGGTGCTGCTGCTGGGGCAGGGGGTGCGGCGGCTGATCGACGTGGGCTTCGCCTCCGCGGACGGCGCCACGCACCTCAACCAGGCGGCGGCGGCCATGTTCGCGGTGGTCACGGCGCTCGGCCTGTCCACGTCCTTGCGTTTCTACCTGATGGCCTGGCTCGGCGAGCGGGTCGCCGCCGACATGCGCGCCGCCATTTTCGCACAGGTGCTGCGCCTGTCGCCCGCGTTCTTCGAGACCATGCGGACCGGCGACGTGCTGACCCGGCTCACCACCGACACGGCGCAGCTCCAGGGCTTGATCGGCGCCGCCGTGTCGCAATGGCTGCGCAGCGCCGTGGTCGCGGCCGGCGCCCTGGTGATGCTGGTGGTGACGAGTGCCAAGCTGGCCCTCCTGGTCATCGCCGTGATCCCGCTGGTGGTCCTCCCCCTCGTGGTGTTCGGACGGCGCGAACGCAGGCTCTCCCGCAGCGCGCAGGACCGCATCGCCGACCTCGGCGCCTATGCCGAGGAAACCACCAACGCGCTGCGCACCGTGCAGGCCTTCACGCATGAGGCCGTGGACCGCGCCCGCTTCGGCGCCCGCGTCGAGAACAGCATCGGCGCCGCCCTCCGCCGTGCCCGGATGCGCGCCGCGCTGATCCTGTCGGTGGTCGTGCTCGGCTTCGGTGCCATCACCCTGAGCCTGTGGGCCGGCGGGCTGGAAGTCGTGCACGGCCGCATGTCCGGCGGCGAGCTGTCGGCCTTCGTGTTCTACGCGGTCCTGGTCGCGACCAGCGCCACCGCCATGAGCGAGCTGTGGGGCGAGGTGCAGCGCGCCGCCGGCTCCGCCGGGCGCATCGCCGAGCTGCTGGCGGAGCCGCCCGGC
>CAXTUQ010000137.1:0-11440 GCA_964247405.1 uncultured Acetobacteraceae bacterium | reverse complement strand
GCCGGGCGACGGGTCGCCGCGCCGCGCCCGGTGCTCGGCCAGCAGCGCCCGGCGTCGCCGCAGGTTGGCGCGGGGCCGGTAAGGCTCCGGCTCCGCCAGGACTTCGATGTCGCCACCGGGCAGGTGCGCCGCGAGCAGGCCGAAGCCCAGCAGCCGGCACAAGGCCCGGGCACGCCGGTCGCGATCCCGGCCTCGCTTGGTGGCGCGGACCGCAAGCCAGACCTCGTCGGCCATCGCCAGCCGGTCTACGCCTTGCAGCACCAAGTCCAGGGTAAAGCCGAGCTTCATCTCCAGGATGACCAGCACGGGCGGCTCGCCGTCGCGCACGCCGACCACGTCGCAGCCGCCGACCTCGCCCTTGGTTTCGAAGCCCCGGGCGGCCAGGAACCGCTTGACGGCTGGATAGAGCGCGACTTCCCGCATGTTTGGTGTGGCAGGGGAGCGCAGCCTGCCCGGCTAGAAACCGATGATGAGGTCGGTCGCGAGCGTCACCGCGCCGCGGTCCTTGCCGTCGTTGAACACCCGGGAGTTGTTGGTCGCCTGGTCATACCGGATCTCCGGCCGCACCAGCAGCGTGCTGAGCTGCTGCGGCGTCCAGCTCGGCTTGTAGGTCAGCCCGGCGGTGAACTCGGTGTACGTCGTGGGCTTGGGCGCCGTGATGAAGCGGCTGAACGTGCCGCGCTCCGCCGCGACGTAGTCAAGGTAGCCTACCGGCGTGGAAACGAAGAAGTTGGTGTTATCCCGGAAAATCTCGGCCCGGCCGTTCAGCGTCACCGTGTCGGAAAGGGCGTAGGACGCATACTGCGTGATGCCCCAGGCTTCCGCCCGCACGCCGTCATCCTTCACGAAGTTGCCCTCCGTCGTGAGGGTCAGCTTGTCCGTCGTTTTCCAGACGAGGGACACGTCGTTGTAGTAGCGCATCGCGCTGTTGGCGAAAGGAGTGTTCCGCTTCGAGTTCTCCGGCCCTATGTGGCTGAGCGCCAGCAGCGTCAGCTTGCCGTCCAGCATGTTGAAGCCGATGCCCGCGATCCCGGCGGGGCGGTTGTTGTTGTCGCCGGTCCCGTAGCCGACAGCCACGTTGGTGCCGCTGTCGATGCCGAGGTAAAGGTCGATCAGGTCCGACACGTGCGCGGTCGCGAGCGCCCCGATGTGCTTGTAGGGCAGGCCGTAGTTGAAGATGTAGGAGTGCGAGTAGAAGGCGTTGGTCTTGGGGTCGATCAGCTCCACGCCGAGCGGCGTCGGGTAGATGCCGGCCTTGATGTCCAGGCCGTTGGCGAAGATGTCGGGCAGCCGCACGGAGATGTTGGCCTCGACGACATCGAGTTGGTTACGGTCATGGATGAGTTGGTCGAACACCCCGAGCGTATGCACGATGCGGGCGTCCGAGCCGTACATCAGTTGCAGCTTGAACCCGACATCCGGGCTGGTGGCCTTGGGATCGACGTCGCGGTGCAGGGTGACGAGGGCCTGGTTCAGCAGCGGGCGGTTCGAGGCGTCGTCGAACAGCCGGCCGAAGTTGCGGCGGTTGTTGGGATCGGCCGGGTTGACCGTGATCCCGACGTCGCCCTGGAAGTCCAGCTTGATGCTGCTCGCCCACTCGCTGAGGTTCGCCGGGGGCACGTAGGGTTTGTCCGCCGGGGCTGCGGTGGACGGGTTGCCCGGCGTTTCCGTCTGCTGCGGCGGAGTCGCCGGCGCGTAAGCGCCGCCGCACAGGGCGGTGCTGGCCAGCAGCATCGCCGCCATGGCATTGAAGGGGGATCGTGCGGCCCGGCGGGCAGGCGTATGGAGGGTTTTCATGCTAAGTGCCTTGCACAAGCCGTGCCGTTTTGAACATGCGATTCATCGTAAAAACGTCCGGCACGCCCAGCATAGGCCACGCGGTCAAGCAGCCGTCGCTTTCGCGTGCGGGAGCGCATCCGGCTGGGCCGGACGCGCCCGCACGCCGGGTCAGACGGAGTAGTACATCTCGAACTCGACGGGATGTGGCGTGTGCTCGAAGCGGTACACCTCGGTCCACTTCAGCTCGATGTAGCTGGCGATCTGCTCGCTGCTGAACACGTCGCCCGCCAGCAGGAACTCATGGTCCGCTTCCAGCGCGCCCAACGCTTCGCGCAGGCTGCCGCACACGGTGGGGATGCCCTTCAGCTCCTCCGGCGGCAGGTCGTAAAGGTCCTTGTCCATCGGGTCGCCAGGGTGGATCTTGTTCTTGATCCCGTCCAGCCCGGCCATCAGCAGCGCCGAGAAGGCGAGGTACGGGTTCGCCGAGGCATCGGGGAACCGGATCTCGACGCGCTTGGCTTTCGGGCTGGTGGTATAGGGGATGCGGCAGGAGGCCGAGCGGTTGCGGGCGGAGTAGGCCAGCAGCACCGGCGCCTCGAACCCGGGGATCAGCCGCTTGTAGCTGTTGGTGCTCGGGTTGGTGAAGGCGTTGCAGGCCTTGGCATGCTTGATGATGCCGCCGATGAAGTACAGGCAGGTTTCCGACAAGTCGGCGTAGCCGTTGCCGGCGAACATCGGCTTGCCTTCCTTCCAGATGCTCTGGTGCGTGTGCATGCCCGAGCCGTTGTCGCCATAGATCGGCTTCGGCATGAACGTCGCCGTCTTGCCGTAGCTGTGGGCGACGTTGTGGACGCAGTATTTGTAGATCTGCATCTGGTCGGCCATCTTCAGCAGCGTGCCGAACCGGGTGCCGAGCTCGTGCTGGCTTTGCGCGACCTCATGGTGGTGCTTCTCGATGGGCAGGCCCATCTCGCCCATGCTGGACAGCATCTCGGCCCGCAGGTCGCTTTCGCTGTCCACCGGCGGCACGGGGAAGTAGCCGCCCTTGACGCTGGGCCGGTGGCCCATGTTGCCTTCGGGGTAGTCCTTGAGGTTGGCGCCGGGGCCTTCGACGCTGTCGATGGAAACGCTGCTGGAGTTGGGACCGACGCCGAAGCGGACGCTGTCGAAGATGAAGAACTCGGCCTCCGCGCCCACCATCACGGTGTCGCCGATGCCGCTGCTTTCCACGTAGGCCTGCGCCTTCTTCGCCGTGCTGCGCGGGTCGCGGGCGTAGGGCTGCCCGGTGCTCGGCTCGTAGATGTCGCAGAACAGGATCAGGCTCGGCTTGGCGGCGAAGGGGTCCATGACCGCCGTGGCCGGGTCGGGCATCAGGATCATGTCGCTCTCGTTGATCGCCTTCCAGCCGGCGATCGAGCTGCCGTCGAACATGATGCCGTCGCGGAACGCGTCCTCGTCGATGGTGGAAACGTGCTGCGCCGTGTGCTGCCACTTGCCCCGCGGGTCGGTGAACCGCAGATCCACGTACTCCACGGAGTTCTCGCGCATCATCTCCATGACGTGGGCGACGCTGCCGGCGGCCGGATCAGCCCCTGTGCCGGTTTCGGACGAATTGGGCTCCATTGCCATCCTGGTTCTCTATCCCTTTGTTTCCAGGCCGCCCGACGCGGCCTGGGTCTTCGTTCGTTTAACGGCCTGACCCGTTTTCGGGAAGCGGGAGCCTAGATCGCATCTTCGCCGCGCTCGCCGGTTCGGATGCGGATGACCTCCTCGATCTGGGTCACAAAGATCTTGCCGTCACCGATCCGTCCGGTGCGCGCGGCGGTCACGATGGCCTCCACGGCGCGCTCCGCAACCGCGTCGTCGCAGACGACCTCGATCTTCACCTTGGGGAGGAAGTCCACGACGTACTCGGCGCCGCGGTACAGTTCCGTGTGGCCCTTCTGGCGGCCGAACCCCTTGGCTTCCACCACCGTGATCCCCTGCAGCCCTACCTCGTGCAGCGCCTCCTTCACTTCGTCCAGCTTGAACGGCTTGATCACCGCTTCGATCTTCTTCATGCGTGCCGCGCCGGGCGATAAGCCCCGCGTCCTCCCTTGCTGCGTAGGCCGCCCATGGGGGGACGGCTCCGAAGGTTTGCACGCAGCGTGCCAGCCGGCAATGCGCGGCGTGCCGGCAGGCGGCGGGACCGCATGGTGCCGGAAGGAGGCACGGCGCGGCATGGCTGCCCAACCTGTAGGCAAGTTGAAGCCACAGGCGGTTGGACCCATACTCGGAACCTTGCCCTTGATCCGGAGGTCCGACCCTTGAAGCCCGCGAACCAGATGCTGTCCGCCATGGGAACGACGGTGTTCACCGTGATGTCCGCCCTCGCCGCACAGCACGGGGCGATCAACCTTGGCCAGGGCTTCCCGGACACCGATGGCCCGGCGGACATCATCCAGGCGGCGGCCGACGCACTGCGGGACGGGCGCAACCAGTACCCGCCGCTGACCGGCGTGCCGGAGTTGCGGGCGGCGGTCGCCCGGGCCAACCAGCGGTTCTACGGCCTTTCTATCGACCCAGCGACGGAGGTCGTCGTCACCTCCGGCGCGACGGAGGCGATCACCGCCAGCCTCATGGCCCTGCTGAACCCCGGCGACGAGGTCGTGCTGATCGAGCCGCTGTACGACACCTACCTGCCCGTGGTCCGCATGCTCGGCGCCGTGCCGCGCCTGGTGCGCCTGCTGCCGCCGCGGTGGGAGCTGCCGCGCGCCGAACTGGCCGCGGCCTTCGGCCCCAGGACCAAGGCGGTCCTGCTCAACACGCCGATGAACCCTTGCGGCAAGGTGTTCACCGCGGCCGAACTCGCCTTCATCGCCGACCTGCTGGTCAAGCACGACGCCTATGCGGTGTGCGACGAGGTGTATGAGCACCTGACCTATGACGGCTGGCGGCATATCCCGCTGATGACGCTGCCGGGCCTGCGCGACCGCTGCCTGCGGATCGGCAGCGCCGGCAAAACGTTCAGCCTGACGGGCTGGAAAATCGGCTACGTCACTGCCCCGGCGACGCTGTCCGCCGTCGTCGCCAAGGCGCACCAGAACCTGACCTTCACCACGCCGCCCAACCTGCAGCGCGCAGTGGCGGTGGGGTTGGGGCTGGACGATACGTATTTCGCCGGGCTGGCCTCGGCGTTGGCGGCGAAGCGGGACCGGCTTTCGGCGGGCCTGGCCGGCGTCGGCTTTGTCGTGCTGCCGGCGATGGGCAGCTACTTCGTGACGGTGGACTTCAGCCGGCTGGGCTTCGCCGGGGACGACGTGGCGTTCTGCCGGCACATCACCGAGCAGGCCGGCGTCACGGCGATCCCGGTTTCCGCATTTTACGAACGGGAAGCCCCCGGCCACTACGCCCGCTTCGCCTTCTGCAAGCAGGACGCGCTGCTGGACGAGGCGGTGGCCCGTCTGTCGAAGCATTTCCAGGGGCAGGGCGGCACAGCCCGGTTGACGGCGGCGGGCTGAACGCCGTAAACCGCGCGCCTGCTGTGGCGGACGTAGCTCAGTTGGTAGAGCGCCAGGTTGTGGTCTTGGATGTCGCGGGTTCGAAACCCGTCGTTCGCCCCAGCAGTTCCCCCGCATCCATTCCGTAGTGCACCGCGGCACGCCGCGTGCTTCACTTCCGGCGCGTGATCCGGGAGGGCTGGCCATGAAGCGTTTTGTTGTCGCCGTCGCCGCTGTGCTGCTGTGGGTCGCTCCGCCCGCCTATGCCGCGGAAGATGTCGTGATTGGCGCGATCTACCCGTTGACCGGCAACGCGGCGCAGATCGGCGCCGACGCCCGCGCCGCCATCGACACGACGCTTGAGATCGTCAACGGCGCGCACGACCCGTTGCCGATGCTGATGGGCGGCGGGGGCGGGCTGGACCGGCTGGGCGGCGCCAAGCTGCGCGTCGTGTATGCCGACCACCAGAACGACCCGCAAAAGGCCCGGGCGGAGGCCGAGCGGCTGATCACCCAGGACCACGTCGTGGCGCTGGTCGGCAGCTACACCAGCGCCACCGCCGCGACCATCAGCCAGGTGGCCGAGCGGTACGAGGTGCCATACCTGTCGATGGACAACTCCTCGCCTAGCCTGCACAAGCGCGGCCTCAAGTGGTTCTTCCGCACCAGCCCGCACGACGAGATGTTCACCCAGGCGATGTTCGACTTCTTCGCGGAGGTCGGGCGCAAGACCGGGCATCCCGTGAAGTCGGTGGCGCTGTTCTACGAGGACAGCATCTTCGGCGCCGACAGCAGCGCCGTGCAGCGCAAGCTCGCCGCCGGGGCGAAGATGACGGTGGCCGCCGACATCAAGTACCGCGCCAACTCGCCGTCTTTGTCAGCGGAAGCGCAGCGGCTCAAGGCGGCGGACGCCGACGTGCTGATGCCGTCCAGCTACACGTCGGACGCCATCCTGCTGATGCGCAGCCTGTCCGAGCTTGGCTACAAGCCGCATGCGGTGATGGCGCAGGCGGCGGGGTTCCAGGAACAGGCATTCCTGACCGCCGCCGGGCCGCTGGCAGAGGGCGTGTTCAGCCGGTCGAGCTTTGCCGGCGACGCCGTGGCCTCCCGCCCGGCCATCGCGCCGTTGATGGCGCTGTTCCGGGCACGGGCGAACAAGGACCTGAACGACAATACCTCGCGCCAGGTCGTCGCCATCCAGATCCTGGCGGACGCGATCAACCGGGCCGGGTCGGCGAAGCCCGACGACATCCGTCGCGCCCTGGTCGCCACGGACGTGCCCGGCGAGCAGACGATCATGCCGTGGAAGGGCGTGCGCTTCGACGAGACCGGGCAGAACCAGGACGCGACGCCGGTGATCCAGCAGGTCAAGGGCGGCACCTACCATACGGTGTTCCCCGCAGCCGTCGCCGTGCAAGAGCCGGAATGGAACGTCGGCCAATAACGGGGTTGCGCGAGTAAATCCGGAGATGACAACCGAAGCGTGTGGTGCGATCCTCACGTTATGTCCTCCGATACCGTCAAAACGTCCGAGTTCTGGACCGCCTGCCTAGAGGAACGTCAAACGCCGGGCCGGGCGGCTTGGATGTATGCCATCGATCATCCGCGGCTGCGGGCCGGGCTGTATGACACGTACCTGGGCGGCCTCGACCCGTTTTCCTGGATGCGCGCGCGCATGGCGGCGCCGGCCCGGCACGCGCTGGAGATCGGCTGCGGCGGCGGCGACCTGGCCTTCGGGCTGATCGAGGCCGGCACCTGCGAGCGCATCGACGCGTTCGACATCGCCGAGGGCGCGATCACGGCGGCGCAGGCCAGGGTGCGCGAGCTGGGTGTGCCCGGGCTTCGGTTCCATTTGCTGGACGGCAACCGCTGGGTGATGGCGCGCAACCAATACGACTTCGTGTATGCCAGCCACGCCCTCCACCACATCGAGAACCTGGAGCACCTGTTCGCCCAGGTCGCCGCAACGCTCCAGCCCGGCGGCGTGCTGTTTGCCAGCGACTACATCGGCCCGTCCCGGATGCAGTACGCGGACGCGCACCTCGCCGCCATGAACGCCGCTCTGGCCACGCTGCCGGAGGCAAAGCGCCTCGACCGCTTCGGTGTGCTGAAGACCGCGATTGAGCGCCGCCTCGTTGAACTCTACCTGCAGCACGACCCCAGCGAGGCGGCGCGGTCGGCCGAGATCATCCCGGTGCTGCGCCGGTTCTTCGACGTGGAGGTGGTGCCGATGGGCATGAGCCTGTCCTTCGAGGTGCTGCTCGACATCGTCCACAACTTCGATCCCGACGACGACGGCGACAACGCGCTGATCGACGGGATCATGCGACTTGAGCAGGAGGCCGAGCGGGCCGGGGAGGCGGAACCGCTGTTCGCCTGCTTGGTCGCGCGGCACAAGGCAGCCCCGCCCGCAAGGCCGGCCCCGGCAGCGGTCCCGCCGCTTGACCTCGATGCGTTCCGCGGGATCGAGGGCTGGATGGCGGACGAGGCCGCCGACCTCACCAGCCGGCTGTTCCATTGGCAACGCTCGATGCGGGCCGTCACCGGCGTGCTGGAACTCGGCGTGTTCAAGGGGCGGTACCTCAGCCTGTTGGCGAGCTTGGCGCAGGGCACCGGCGCACCGGTCGTCGGCGTCGATGCCTTCACCTCGCGCGTCGGCGAGCAAATCCCGGGGCCTGACCGGGATTATGCCCGTAATGCCGCGCTGGCGACGGTCATGGCGCTGGCGCCTGGCTCGGCGCCGCCGACGCTGATCGTCGCCTTCACCGCCGATGTGGACGTGGACACGCTGCGCGGCCTCAGCCCGGGCGGCTACAGCTTCATCAGCGTGGACGCCGGGCACTTGGCGGCGGATGTGACGGCGGACCTGGCGCTGGTCGGGCAACTGACGACGGAGCGCACGGTCATCGCCGCCGACGATGTGTTCAACCCCCAAACCCCCGGGGTGATGGAAGGGCTGTGCCGGCACTTCGCGGCCGATCCCGGCACCGTGCTGGCGCCGTTCGCCTGGGCCGGCAACAAGCTGTTCCTGTGCCACCGCGGAACGCACGCGACCCTCCTGGCCCACGTCCACGGCCTGCTGAACGATCCGGCCGCGCCGCCCTACATCGCGAAATCCCGTGCGGTGCACGCGCACAACCGACGGCTGGGCTTCGCGCCGTCGCTGTTCGGATACGAGGTCTTTGCGTTCGAATGGGCGTGACCCCGGCGCCGCTGCGGCTGCACCGGCATGACGAGGTGCCGCACCAAGTCGAGCTCGTGGTCCCGCACCGCTCCTACGCCGTGCAGGGGCCGCCGTGCCTGTTCAACTACTGGACCCGCGACCCGCGGCTGCTGTCCTGGTTTCCCGAGGAGCTGCTGCGCACGGCCATTGACTGCCCCGACGAGTACGTGATCCGGCTGCGAAACGCGCATGTGGTGCACGGACATTACCTGATCCTGTATCCGGACCAGGCGCTGGCCGACACGTTCAACTTCGAGGACAGCGCGGTCAACCGGCCCGTCATCACCGAGATTGGCCAGCAAATCCTGCGCGGCGAGGTCCACCGTTGTCCGGCCAGCGCGGTGCCCACGTTCCACATCTTCAAGGACGTGTACTGCAACTACGGCCACATGCTCGTGGAGGTGCTGCCGAAGCTGCTGCACATCCGGGCCATGGGCATCCGGCGCTTCACCCTGCTGTTCCCCTGGTCCAGCCTGGCGTTCCTGCCGGCCGTGCAATACGCCGCCGATGCGCTGGGCCTCTCCTTCGAGCACGTCGTCTGCTACAACAACCAGGTCTTGCGGGTGGAGGAGGTGCTGTGGATCGGGCCGGTCGCCCAGCATGACCGGCGCAAGTCGCAGACGCTGCGTGACCTCGCGCAGATCCTCGGCCCTGCCGCTCCCGCTTCGGCTCCACGCCGGCTTTATGTCACGCGCCCACCCGGCGCGATCCGCCCCATCGCCAACCAGGCGCAACTGGAGGACCTGGCCCGCAGCCGCGGCTACCACGTCATCGACCCCGCCACCCTCGGCTTCCCCGAGCAGATCGGCCTGTTCCACGGCGCCGACCATGTGCTCGGCCCGATGGGGGCGGCGCTGACCAACACGGTGTTCATGCGGCCGGGCGCCCGGGTCAGCATGTTCACCAACCGCCGGGTCGATCCGTTCTACTACGACATCGCCCGGCTGATCGGCTTGCAGTTCGACTGGGTGTTCTTCGAGGACGCCGAGGCCTGGACCAACATCATGCAAACCGAGGCCTGGGCCATCGACGCCGGACGGTTCGCGGGCATGATGGACTGGCTGGATTAGGCACTGGATTCAGGCCCGGGGCAGCAACTGCTCCGCCAGCGTCGCCCAGTAGGACGCGCCGACCGGCAGGATCGCGTCGTTGAAGTCGTATTTCGGGTGGTGCACCATCACGTCGCCGGCGCCCCGCCCGGCACCCAGCATGATGTAGGCGCCCTGCTTCGCGTTCAGCATGAAGCTGAAATCCTCGCCGCCCATGGTAGGCCGTTCCATGTGCTCGACGCCCGCAGCGCCCTGCACGGCTTCGGCCGCGCGCCGGGCCAACGCCATGGCGGCCGGGTCGTTCACGGTGGCGGGGTAGGTGCGGTCGAACACCACATCCGCCTGGGCGCCGAAGCCCTCGGCGATGCTGGTGGCCAAGCGCCGCAGCCGGGCTTCCAGCACGTCGCCGACCGCCGGGTCGAACCAGCGGGCGGTGCCGAGCATGCGGACCGTCTCGGGAATGACGTTGTAGATGTGGCCGCCCTGGATGCTGCCGACCGTGACGACGCCGGCCTGCGCCGGCTCCACATTGCGGGCGACAATGCTCTGCAGGGCCTGCACGATGGCGGCGCTGACCACGATGGGGTCGATGCCGGTATGCGGCTGTGCGCCGTGGGCGCCGCGGCCCGTCACTGTGATCTCGATGTTGGCCACCGCGGCCATGACCGGGCCGTCCCGCCACTGGAACACGCCGGCCGGCACGGCGGGCCAGTTGTGCAGGCCGTATACCTGCTGCATGGGGAACTGCTCAAACAGTCCCTGGTCGACCATGATCTGCCCGCCGCCCTTGTTCTCCTCGGCCGGCTGGAAGATGACATAGACGGTGCCGGCGAAGTTGCGGGTTTCGGCCAGGTAGCGCGCCGCGCCCAGCAGCATCGCCGTGTGCCCGTCATGGCCGCAGGCGTGCATCACGCCGGGCGTTTGGCTGGCCCACTCGGCGCCGGTCTCCTCCTGGATCGGCAGCGCGTCCATGTCGGCGCGCAGCCCGATGGCGTGCGCGGCGCCGTCGCCCGCCGGGTGCGCGCCGCGGATCACGCCGACCACGCCGGTGCCGGCCAGCCCGGCATGCACCTCGTCCACGCCGAAGCTCCGCAGGCGCTCCTGCACCACCGCCGAGGTCCGGGTTTCGCGCAGCGCAAGCTCCGGGTGGCGGTGCAGGTCGCGGCGCCATTCCGACATGTCGTCGTGGAACTCGGCGATGCCGTTGATGACGGGCATTTCAGGGTCCTCCAAAAGTCATTTCGAGGCCAGCAGGAAGGGATATGGGGTCGATATGTAAAGTGCACCGCATCGCGTCGATGGAAAACGCCTTGTCCTCCATCAGCCGGCGCACCTCGTCAGCCCGGATGCGCGGCAGGCCGGGCAGGGCGGTGAGCGGAGAAAGCGCATGCAGCAGGGCGGCGGGCACCGGCACGGTCCGGGGCGCGCGCAGCCCGGCGGCCTCGGCGACGGCGCGCACGAAGGCCTTGTAGGCCACGGGCTCCGGCCCGGCGATCACCATGCTGTGCGGCCCATCCCACGCCACATCCAGCGCGGCGCGCAGGCAGCGGGTCACGTCGGATTGGTGGATGGGCTGCACCAGCGCCCGCCCGCCGCCTGGCAGCGGCACGACGGGCAGGCGGCGCAGCAGGGCGGCGAGGCGCTGCACGTTGTCCTCCCCGGCCGCGCCGTAGATCATGGTAGGGTGCAGCAGCACGCCGGACCGTCCGGAGGCGAGAAAGGCCGCTTCTCCCGCCAGCACGCCGCCGCCATGCGCGTCCGGCCAGCGGGTGAACTTGCGGGTGCTGCCCAGAAAGACGAAGTGGCGCACGCCTGCCGGCGCGGCAGCCAAGATCGCCGCGGCATGGCGGGCATGGGCGCAGGACACCACCACCTCGGCGTCCTGCAAGGCTTGGCGCAGCGCGGGCGCG
>CAXTUQ010000136.1:3607-11501 GCA_964247405.1 uncultured Acetobacteraceae bacterium | reverse complement strand
ACAGGATCGCCGTCTGCAGGCCCTGCCCACGCAGAGCTTGAAGTGCGGGCACCGTGTCGGGGTAGGCCGGCAGGCGGCGGTAGGCGTCGCGCAGCAGATCCAGCACCGCCGGGTCAGTAATGCCGTGCCCGGCGGCGACGAAGGCCAGGGCGTCCTGCGTGACCTGCCAGAAGGTGCGGTGGTGCCCGGGACCCATCAAGGAGCGGACCCAAGTGTATTCAAGCTGCTTGGCCCGCCACTCCGCGCTGATCCGCTCCCAATCGGGCGGCAGGCGGTCGGCGTGGCGCTGCATGGCGGCGTGCACGTCGAGCAGGGTGACGTAGGCGTCGAACACGGCAGCGCGGATGCCGCCCTTATTGCTCATGGACGTGGCGCTCATGGCTCCTGCCGGTAGTTCGGCGACTCCCGCGTGATCGCCACGTCGTGCACGTGGCTTTCCCGCAGCCCGGCGCCGGTGATGCGGCGGAACCGGGCGTTGCGCTGCAGCTCGTCGATGGTGGCGCTGCCGGTGTAGCCCATGCCCGCCCGCAGGCCGCCCACCAGTTGATGCACCACGGCCGCGACCGGCCCCTTGTAGCCGACTCGGCCCTCGATCCCCTCCGGCACCAGCTTCAGCGTGTCCTTGATCTCCTGCTGGAAGTACCGGTCGGCCGAGCCGCGCGCCATGGCGCCAATGCTGCCCATGCCGCGGTAGCTCTTGAAAGAGCGGCCCTGGTACAAGAACACCTCGCCCGGTGCCTCCTCAGTCCCGGCCAGCAGGCTTCCGACCATGGCGCAGTCCGCCCCGGCGCCGATGGCCTTCACCAAGTCGCCCGAGGTGCGGATGCCGCCGTCGGCGATGGCCGGCACGCCGCGCTCGCGGCAGGCGGCAGCGGTCTCCATCACCGCGGTGAACTGCGGCACGCCAACGCCGGCGACGACGCGGGTGGTGCAGATGCTGCCGGGGCCGATGCCGATCTTGACGCTGTCCGCCCCGGCCTCGATCAGCGCCAGCGCACCCTCCGGTGTCGCTACGTTGCCGGCGATGATCTGCACGGCGTTGGACAGCCGCTTGATCTTCTCCACCGACCCCAGCACGCCGGCGGAGTGCCCGTGCGCGGTGTCAACCACGATCACGTCCACCTCCGCCGCCACCAGCGCCTCAGCGCGGGCGAGACCGTCCTCCCCCACCCCGGTCGCCGCGGCGGCGCGCAGGCGGCCCAGCTCGTCCTTGTTGGCCAGCGGATGCGCCTGCGCCTTGTCCATGTCCTTCACGGTGATCAGGCCGATGCAGCGGTAGGCGTCATCGACCACCAGCAGCTTCTCGATACGGTGCCGGTGCAGCAGGTGCCGCGCCTCTTCCCGGTCCACGTCGGCGGGCACCGTGACCAGGCGTTCCCGGGTCATCAGCTCATAGACGCGCACGCCGGGGTCGGTGGCGAAGCGCACGTCGCGGTTGGTGAGGATGCCGACCAGCCGCCCGGTGTCCCGCTCCACCACGGGGAAGCCGCTGATGTGGTGCTGCGCCATCAGCCCTCGGGCTTCCGCCAAGGTCTGGTCGGGATGGATGGTCAGCGGGTTCACCACCATGCCGGACTCGAACTTCTTCACCCGGCGGACCTGCGCCGCCTGCTCGGCGATGTCGAGGTTCTTGTGGATCACCCCGATGCCGCCGAGCTGCGCCATGACGATGGCCATGGCCCCCTCCGTCACGGTGTCCATCGCCGACGAGATCAGCGGGATGTGCAGGCTGATGGTGCGGGTCAGCTTGGCCCGGGTGCTGACGCTCGCCGGCAGCACCTTGGAGTAGGCGGGCACGATCAGCACGTCATCGAAGGCCAGCGCCTCCTCAATCCGGAGGGACCTGCCGGCCGTCTCGGTAGGGGTGCTGTCCGGAGCCATGGTGGGGACCTTTCATCCGCGGGCGGCCCGCCTGCGGGTCCCCATCCTTGGCGGTTTGACATAGGCGCCGGCGAGGGCCGGCGCAAGCGCGGCGTGGACGTGCGCAGGCGGCGTTCACCGGGCAGTTATTAGGACTGAAATCATATAGAAGGGAAATCCAGACTGCGCGCGGGTTGAGGCAGAAGGGCGCGGATGGACGAGTTGCCTTACGGAGTGGACACGGTCGTGTTGCGGATAACGTTGGAGGCGGTGTGTTGCCGCGGATGCGAAGGTGATGAGATCACGATCAGCATCAAAAGCTCACACGCTGCCCATCAGGAAAGTTGTTAGACTCTCTGAACTCTGATTCAAACGATGCATTAAAGATTGGTTCGTATTAGCAAAGATACGGCTATAAACCCGTCACACTGTAATGGTTCGGGCCATGACGACTGAGAGCGACGTTGCGGAACTTTACACCCAAATCCTCGGTCGACAAGCTGACCCGTCCGGCCTGGTGAACACCGTCGCGGCCGTGAATGCCGGGGCGACCGAAGCACAAATCGCCCGCGGCCTGGCGACCAGCCCCGAAGCGCAGGCGCGGATCTCGGGGCTGTATCAATCAGAGCTGGGACGGGCCGCGGATGGACCCGGCCTCGCGAACGCCACCAATGCTCTCGCGAACGGAGGATCGCTGGCCCAGGTCGAACAGGGCATCGCGACGAGCCCAGAAGCCCAGGCGGCCATCGCGCGTCTCTACCAAGCCGAACTGGGCCGCAGCCCGGACAGCGGCGGTGCGGCCAGTTTCACGCAGTATTTGGCAAGCGGTGGCTCGCTGGCCGGGGTTGCAACGTCCCTCGCCGGCAGCCCGGAGGCGCAGGCGCAGATCGGTGCCCTATACCAGAACGTGCTGGCCCGGGCGCCATTGCCGGCGGAACTGGCGTCCTCCACGCAATACCTCGCGGGCGGCTCGCTCGCAGGCGTGCGCGGCGGCCTCGCGACGAGCAGTGAGGCGCAAGGTGCAGTCAATTCCGCCTATCTGGCAGCAGGCGTTCTCTTCCCAGACACCACAGAAACTCCGGCGACTGACGCCCTGATCGCCGCGGGCAAGTCCGAACTGCTGTCCGGGGTCGGGCTGGCCACGTTACGGGCCGAAATCGCTGATGGGGCGGGGGGACGTTTGCCGGTTAGCTATCAAGTCGCCCCGGTCACGCCGGAGACAATCGGCCGCAACGCTCCTTCATACATCTATAGTCTCGGGGTCAATGACGCCCTGATCGCCGCCCAACCGGAGAGAGTGTCGTTCAATTCTACCTACTATGGAGAGGTTGGCGCTCTTGTGGGCAACGCCACCGTCATTGGCTTCAACCCGGCAACTGATGTGCTGCAAATCTCGCGTCAACAGGCTACCAAGCTGTCAGATTTAACGATCTACTCGTCGAAAACGCCCGCAGGCGCAGGGACCAGCATCACCACCACTCGTGCGAACATCGATTTGCTGAATATCACGCCCGACGCGCTTCACGCATCCAACTTCCGCTTTGTGTAATCTCCGGCCCGTGACCCGCTTGCGGGTTGGGCTACAGCAAGACCTTGCGCGAGAAGCGCCATGTAGTGCACGACCTGAGCGCCAACGGGCGCTGAAATTCCTCCCCTAACCCATCGCCCTCGACCGGAACCCGGTCGCCACCACGTACAGCTCGCTCGACTCCTTGCGGCTGGACGGCGGCTTCGCGTGGCGGACGCTGGCGAAGGAGCGCTTCATGCGCTCCAACATCGCCCGCTCCGACCCGCCCTGGAACACCTTGGCGACGAAGCTGCCGCCGTCCGCCAGCATCTCCAGCGCGAAGTGCAGCGCGAGGTCCGCCAGCGCCATGATGCGCAGGTGGTCGGTCGCGTTGTGCCCGGTGGTGTTGGGCGCCATGTCCGACAGCACGAGGTCCGCCTTGCCGCCCAGCAGCGCCGCAAGCTGGCCCGGCATGGCGTCGTCCATGAAGTCGCCTTGCAGGATCGTGGCGCCGGGCACCGGGTCCATCGGCAGCAGGTCGACGCCCGCCACGGTGGCCGCGCCCCGCTTCACCGCCACCTGCGCCCAGCCGCCGGGCGCGGCGCCCAAGTCCACGACCTTGGACCCTTTGCCGATCAGGTGAAAGCGGTCGTCCAGCTCGATCAGCTTGAAGGCGGCGCGGGACCGCCAGCCCTGCTTCTTGGCCGCCCGCACGTAGGGGTCGTTCAACTGCCGCTGCAGCCATTTCTGCGACGCCGTGGTGCGGCCGCGCGCCGTCCTCAGCGAGACCGAGAGGCCCCGGGACGGCAGCGCCGTGGTGCTCTTGGGCGTGTCGTTGCTCATGCCGGCAGTGCAGTACGAGGGAATGTCCGGCCGCGCGAGTCCCTCGGCGCCCCCGCCCGGTGCGGATCGCCATGCCGCTGGCGCATCATGCGCAGCAACATGCCCTCCCGCAGGCCGCGGTCCGCGACGACGACCTCGCTGGCCGGCCAGGTCCGGCGGATCGCCTCGAACACCGCGCAGCCCGGCAGCACGAAATCCGCCCGCTCCGCGCCCACGCAAGGATGCAGGGCCAGCCCGTCCCGCCCGAGGCCGCGCAGCACACCCAGCGCGCCGTCCGCCGCCGCAGCACTCAGCACGCGGCCATCGACCAGCGGACGCCGGTAGCGCTGCAAGCCCATCGCCACCCCGGTCAGCGTCGTCACCGTGCCGCTGGTGCCCAGCAGGCGCACGCCGCCCATCCGGCCCTCATGCGCGATGCAGTGCACCCGCTCGAACGGCGCGAGCCGGGCGGCGGCGTCGTCCACCATGGCGAGGAACCCGTCCGCGGTGAATGCCCTGGGTCCGTAGCGCTCGGACAGGTTGACCACGCCGATGGGCAGGCTGTCGTAGCCGATCAGCTCCGGCCGGGCGCCGGGGCCGCCGAGGCGCACCCAGGCCAGCTCGGTCGAGCCGCCGCCGATGTCGAACAGCAGCGCCCGGCGGCCCGCGCCGGTCAGCAGCGTGGCGCAGCTTTCCAGGGCGAGCTCCGCCTCCTCACGCGCCGAGATCACGTCGAACCGGATGCCGGTCTCCGCCCGCACCCGGGCCAGGAACTCGCCGACGTTGGCGGCGCGCCGGCACGCCTCGGTGGCGATGGCCCGCATCGCCCGGATCGGCCGCCGGGCCATACGGGCGGAGCAGGCCTGGAGCGCGTCGATGGCGCGGTCCATGGCTGTGGCGCTCAGCTTCCCTGTGGTCTGCAGCCCCTCGCCCAGCCGCACGATCCGGCTGAAGCTGTCCAGCACCCGGAAGCCGCCGCCGTCGGGCGCGCCGATCAGCAGGCGGCAGTTGTTGGTGCCGAGATCGAGCGCGGCGAACGCCGGGGCGCGCGGGCCTCGATCCTTATCCGATTGCAGCGCATCGACCATCTGGGGTCCCTTCAAAGGTCCCATATGGCACCAGTGTCCACGCCGTTCGATAGCGGGTGCAAGCTGAATGTTCACAATCGCCTGCGGATGGTTGCTCAGCCGGGGGCGGCATGGTATTTGCCAAGCCGCACCGCGCTGCGGCGTTGGGGGATAGTTTAGCGGTAGAACTTCCGACTCTGACTCGGAAAGCCTTGGTTCGAATCCAGGTCCCCCAGCCAAATCCTCACCACGGGATCAGCTCCCCGTGCTGGTCGTAGAACCCGCCGTTATGCTCCACCCCCAGTCCGCCCAGCACGGCCAGCAGTTCGCCGGCCGCGACACTTGCCGGGCGGACATCGAGGCCCGTCTTGGCGAAGGGCGCGGACAGCGCCGTGTCCACGGTGCCCGGGTGCAGCGCCACGCAGACGCCCGCCGGGTTGTGCCGGCGCAGTTCCACCGCGGCGGTCCGCACCAACTGGTTGAGCGCCGCTTTCGAGGCTCGGTAGCTGTGCCAGCCGCCCAGCCGGTTGTCGCCGATGCTGCCGACGCGGGCGGAGAGCGTGGCGAACACGGCGCGGCCCTCGCGCGCAAGCCGCGGGCAGAAATGCTTCATCAGCAACGCTGGGCCGATCGCGTTGACGGCAAAGGCATGCGCCATGTGGGCGGGGTCGATGTCGCGCCACCCGCGCTCGGGCCGGAAGCGGGCGTCATGCAGGAAGCCGGTGGCGTCCAGCACCAGGCGGACCTCGCCCTGCCCGGCCACGGAGGCCGCCGCCGCGGCGATGCTCGGCTCTGACAACAGATCGAGCGGCGGAGTGCTGCCGCGGCCAAGGCGCGTGACCCGGTCATAAACGCCGCTTTGCTCCAGCGCCGCCGCCAGCGCGCGTCCCAGCCCGCCGCCGGCGCCGATCACCACCGCCTGGGCCATGCGGTCCGGCGCTACGCCGGCCAGGGCGAGACGCCGACGATGTGCGCGTGGCCGCCCAGCATCAGCGCGTACGCCGCGACCCCCGCGGCAGGCCGCCACCAGCCCATTTCCCGCATGTCAAAGCTGTTGCGCCCGGCCAGGATGGCGGCGAACGGCACGATGGAAGTGCGGGACGCGAACACGTCCCAAGCCTTCGCTCGCAACGCCCGGCGGCGCTTCGCGTCGATGGACGCCGTGCCAACCACGGCGGTGATCGCCAGCGCCGCGAAGAACAGCAGGGATGCCACGTCGCCGTTGCCGATCAGGTGCAGGCCCGACCAAAGCGCCACCCCCATCAAGAACGGGTGCCGGGTGATGCGGACGATGCCCTGCGGCGCCTGGTCCACCAGGCCTTCCTGCGCCACCGCGGTCGGGTTCGGCGTAGTCAAGCCGATCACCACCAGCAGGAACGCCGGCAGCATCAGCGCGATCATCACCGGCTTCCACCCTTCAAGCTGCCCCCAGGTCGGCACGTAGGGCGCGGCCTGGTAGGCCAGCACCAGCCAGATGATCGCGCCGACCGAAGCGGCCGAGAACGCCAGCATGTAGCCGCGCAATCCAACGGCCGCCACGGCCCGGTCCCGCAAGGCGGTGCCGGACACCCCGAGGTGGATGCCAAGAAAGGCCAAGGCGGCGAGCGCGAGCGAGATCATGCCTGACCCTAGAACGGAGAAGCGGGGCGGCAAAGATCATTCATGCCCGGCCAGCAGCAGCGCGATCAAGGCGGTCCACCCGGTCTGGTGCGCGGCGCCGAGGCCGCGTCCGGTGTCGCCGTCGAAGTACTCGTGGAACAGCACCGCGTCCTCAAGCCGTTCGTCGGGCATCGACGGCCGGCAGCCCTGCGCGTCAGGCAGGAACAGCCGGGCCAGCCGCCCGGACAGCTCGTCCGCCACCTGGCCGAGATTTCGCCGTTCGCCGGAGCCGACCGGGCATTCCACCTGGAACTCCGGGCCGTAGTAGCGGTGGAACTTCCGCAGGCTGTCGATCAGCAGCATGTTGACCGGCATCCATACCGGGCCGCGCCAGTTGGAGTTGCCGCCGAACTCGCGCGTGCGGCCGTTGCCGGGCGCATACGCGATGGCGAAACGCTCCCCGCCGCGCTCCAACACGTAGGGCTGCGCCTCATGAGCCTTGGACAGCGAGCGGACGCCGTAGGGCGACAGGAACTCGGCCGCGTCCAACATGCGGCGCAGCAGCGCCTTCATGCGGTGGCCGCGCAGCAGGGACAGCAACTGGGTCTCGCCCAGGCCCGGCTCGGTCCAGCGGGACACGAGGGCGGCCAGCTCCGGACGGTGATTGAATACCCATTGCAGGCGCCCGGCGAAGCCCGGCATGGCGGCGGCCTCGCCGGGTTCCAGCACCTCAACCGCGAACAACGGGATCAGGCCGACCATGGAGCGGACGCGAAGCTTCTCCGTCGAGCCGTCCGGCAGGCGCAGCACATCGAAGAAGAAACCCTCCGCCTCGTCCCATAGCCCGCCATCGCCCAGGTTCGACATGGTCTCGGCGATCAGCAGGAAGTGCTCGAAGAACTTGCTGGCGATGTCCTCATACACCGGGTTGCCGCGGGCCAGCGTCAGGGCGATCCGCATCAGGTTCAGCGCATACATCGCCATCCAGGCCGTGCCGTCCGCCTGATCGAGCGTGCCGCCGGTTGGCAGCGGCTTCGAC
>CAXTUQ010000136.1:0-3597 GCA_964247405.1 uncultured Acetobacteraceae bacterium | reverse complement strand
CTCCTCGCCGATGCGGCGGTGCACCGCGCCGGCGATGAGGAGGAAGTGTTCGGCGAACTTGATCGCCATGTCCTCGTAGACGGGGTCGCCGACCGCCAGCTCGATCGCGATGCGCATCAGGTTGAGGCAGTACATCGCCGCCCAGGCGGAGGCGTCGGCCTGGCCGAGGTGCCCGCCCTCGGGGAGGCGGCCGGAGCGGTTGAACAGCGAGATGTTGTCGAGGCCGAGGAACCCGCCCTGGAACACGTTGCGCCCGTCCGGGTCCTTGCGGTTCACCCACCAGGTGAAGTTGATCATCAGCTTGTGGAACACCCGTTCCAGGAAGGCCCGGTCCGGCGTGCCGCTGATCGCCGCGTCGCGCTGATAGACCCGCAGCGCCGCCCAAGCGTGCACCGGCGGGTTCACGTCGCCGAACGCCCATTCATAGGCCGGCAACTGGCCGTTCGGGTGCATGTACCATTCGCGGGTCAGCAAAACGAGCTGATCCTTGGCGAACTGCGGGTCCAGCTCGGCAAAGGCGACGGCGTGGAAGGCGAGGTCCCAGGCGGCGTACCACGGGTACTCCCAGCTATCCGGCATCGACAGCACGTCGGCGTTGTTCAGGTGCCGCCAATCCCGGTTGCGTCCACGCTTGCGGCTTTCGGGCGGCGCGGGCTGCGCCGGGTCGCCGTCGAGCCAACGCGCCACGTCCAAGGAGTAAAACTGCTTGGTCCACAGCAGCCCGGCGAAGGCCTGGCGCTGCACCAGCTTGCGTGCGGGGTCGGCGATGCCCTGGGACAGCACGGCGTGGAACTCGTCCGCCTCGGCCCGGCGGGCCTGCATCGCGGCGGCGCCGTCCGGGGCCGGCTTGTTGTCGTCGAGGCGCAGCCTGGCCCGGACCTGCACCTGCTCGCCCGGCGCGACGAGGAACTGGGCATGCGCCGCACACTTGGTGCCGCTGTCGTCATGGGATACCGCCGCGTGGTCGCCATGCACGACGAAATCGTTGATCCCGTCCTTGAACGGCCCGGCGCCCGCCGAGCCGAACAGGCGGCGCGTGTTGGTGTCGTTCTCGCAGAACAGCCAGGGATAGCCGCCCTCTACCTCGAACCGCCGGGGACGCCAGCCCCGGCGCAGCGCCCGCACCGACCCGTCGGCGGCGAGACGCAGGCCCGGGCGCGGCCCGTCCGCCCAGGACCAGGTGTTGCGCGCCCAGAACTGCGGCAGGATGTGCAAGGGCGCCGCGGCGGCCCCACGGTTCAGCGCCGTCACCTGCATCAGAACGTCGTCCGGCCCGGCTTTGGCGTACTCCACCGTGATGTCGAACCAACCGGCGTCGAAAACCCCGGTGTCCTCAAGCTCGAACTCCGGCTCATCGAGGCCGCGGGCGCGGTTGCGGTCCACCAGCTCCCCATACGGGAACGCTTGGTGCGGGTAGCAGTACAGCATCCTCATGTAGGAATGGGTCGGCGTGCCGTCGGTGAAGAAGTAGCGTTCCTTCACGTCCTCCCCGTGGTTGCCCTGCTCGTTAGTCAGGCCGAACAGCCGCTCCTTGAGGATGGGATCGCGCCCGTTCCACAAGGCGAGCGCCAGGCACCAAGTCTGCTGATCGTCGCTGAACCCGGCCAGGCCGTCCTCGCCCCAACGGTAGGCGCGGCTGCGCGCGTGGTCGTGCGGCAGGTAGTCCCAGGCGGTGCCGCCAGGGCTGTAATCCTCCCGCACCGTGCCCCATTGCCGGTCGCTGAGGTAGGGTCCCCAGCGGCGCCAGCGGGCGCCGGGGCCGTTGGCGTGCAGGCGGCGGCCCTCGGCGGTGTCGAACAAGCTCACGGCGCCACCAGCCTTTCCGCGCGCAGCAGCTCGCCCAGCGACCACGCTTGGAACGGGCAGCCGCCGGGCGTGTGCGGGGCGTCGCCGTCCGCGACCTCCGACACGTGGCCCAGCCCGGCCTCGTTCAGATGCGCGCGGAGCGGCGCCAGGAAGCGCGTTGAAGCCTCGGCGCGGGCTGCGGGGGTGTTGCCGCGGGTGCGGAGCCAGGCCTCGACGAAGGGGCCGATCAGCCAGGGCCAGACCGTGCCCTGATGGTAGGCGCCGTCCCGCTGCACCGGGCCGCCGGCATAGCGGCCGACGTAGTCGGGATCGTCCGGCGCCAGGGTGCGCAGGCCTATGGGGGTCAGCAGCCGGGCCTGGACCAGATCGACGACGCGACGCGCCGCCGGGCCGGACAGCAGGGGGAACGGCAGGCCGCCCACGGCGAGGATCTGGTTGGGGCGGAGCCGGCGGTCCACGCGGCCCGGCACACCGTCGGCATCGACGACATCGGCCAGCCCGCCGCCGTCTGGGTCGGGGAAGCGCCGCAGGAACGACGCCTGCGCCCGGTCCGCGAGCGCACCCCACTCCGGCCGCCATGCCGCGCCGATGTGCAGCGCGTTGATCCACAGCGCCTGCACCTCGACCGGCTTGCCGACCCGTGGCGTCACGACCCGGTCGCCGACCTTCGCGTCCATCCAGGTAAGCTGCTGCCCCGGCACGCCGGCGCGCAGCAGCCCGTCCGCGTCGGCCGCAATGCCGAACCGCGTGCCTCCGGCGTAGCCCGCCAGGATCAGGCCCACGGCCTCCTGGAGCGCCGTGCGGGACGGCGTTTCGGGCGCGGCGCAAAGGAAGTCGTGCACGGCCACGACGAACCACAGCGAGGCATCGACCGAGTTGTACTCCGGCGGCCCGGCGTCGTCGGGAAAGCGGTTGGGCAACATGCCCTCGCTCACCAGGCCCGCCCAGGCGAGCAGGATGTGCTCCGCCTCCGCAACCCGGCCGGTCGCCAGCAGCAGGCCGCGCAGCGCGATGAAGGTGTCCCGCCCCCAGTCGGTGAACCACGGATAGCCCGCGACGATTGTTTTCCCCTCGCCCCGGCCCACGACGTAGGCCGGCACGGACCCCAAGGGCGGCGTGTCGCGGCGGCGGTCCCGTTCGTCGGTTTCGATCCCCGCCGCGTCCTCCAACACGGGCAGCCCCGGCCCCTCGCCCGCACGCAAAACGAGCACCGCCGGGCCGGCGGCCATGTCCCACGTGAAGAGGCCCGGCGTGGCGAGGTCCTCGATGTCGTCCATGCCGCGGTCCCGCTCCACCGTGTAAAGGAAGTTGCGGTACCAGTCGGCCGCCGCCGCATATGCCGCGTTGGCGGAGGCCGTGATGCGCGGCAGGTCGGCGTAGGGTTGCCAGGCGACCGTCACGCCCCTCGGCCCCTGCTGGACATCGCCGGCGAATTGGAACGCCGGGTTCTCGCGGTGCAGGGCGTGGTAGTCGCGGCCTGACAGCAGCGGGCGGACATGCAGGCGGCAAGCGCCCTGACCGGCCATCCGGCGCCAGTGCAGCAGCGTCGCGCCGGATCGGCGATGCACCACAATCTCATGGCAAAGCTCGGTGCCATCCGGCAGGCGGAGGCCCCAGACGGGCCAGGGCGTCGCGGCAAAGGAGGCGATCAGCGGGCGCGCATCGTGGTGCACCAGGTCAGGGGCATAACGCTGGCTGGTGAGGGGAACCGGCCCGCCCGCCCCCGCGGCCCACGCCTCGATCCCGTTCACCCGCACCGACGCGCTCGGCGTGCCCCCGCCCCACCGGCTC
>CAXTUQ010000135.1:0-11530 GCA_964247405.1 uncultured Acetobacteraceae bacterium | reverse complement strand
GCGTGCTCTCCGCCCGCTGGGCCGGACCCGGCAAGGATTTTGCCGCCGCGATGGCGCGGGTGCATCGGGAGATGGCCGGGCACGCCGACCGCCGCGCCTGGTTCACCTGCGCGCTGAGCCTCGCCTGGCCGGACGAGGCGACTGCGACCTTCCTGGGCCGGGTCGAGGGCACGGTCGCCTGGCCGCCGCGCGGCGCCCAGGGCTTCGGCTACGATCCCATGTTCGTAGGTTTGGGGCACGCCGAAACGTATGGCGAGATGGACCCGGCGCGGAAGCACGCGACCAGCCATCGCGCACGCGCCATGGCGCAACTGCTGCTGAGCTGCTTCGGGCCGGCGAGCGGACAGGAGCAGCCAGGGGGATGAAGACACGGCCCCTTTAGCTCCGCCGCAGCACCATATGGGGGCAATGGACCCCCTCGCCCCCCCACTGGCGCTCTACATCCATTGGCCGTTCTGCCTGGCCAAGTGCCCGTACTGCGATTTCAACAGCCACGTGCGCGAGCGCATCCCGCAGGCCCGCTTCGCCGCCGCGCTCCGCGCCGAGCTGGCGTGGGAGGCCGCGCGGCTCGGCCGCCGTCCGCTCGCCTCCATCTTCTTCGGCGGCGGCACCCCGAGCCTCATGGACCCTGCCACCGTCGCCGACCTGATCGCTGACGCCACCCGGCTGTTCGACCTGCTGCCGGACATCGAGATCACGCTTGAAGCCAACCCGACCAGCGTGGAGCTTGGAAAACTTGGGGCGTTCCGGGATGCCGGGGTGAACCGCCTTTCGCTCGGCATCCAGAGCCTCGACGGCGACGCGCTGCGCCTGCTTGGCCGGCAGCACTCGGCGGCACAAGCGGTGGCGGCCCTCCAAGCAGCGCGCAACACATTCCAGCGCGTGTCGTTCGATTTGATCTACGCCCGGCCCGGCCAATCGCTCGCCGCTTGGCGGGCCGAGCTGGACCGGGCGCTGTCGCTCTGCGCCGACCACCTTTCGCTGTATCAGCTCACGGTCGAACCTGGCACGGGGTTTGAGGCGCTGCACCGCCGGGGCGAGTTGGTGCTGCCGGATGACGACCTCGCTGCAGCGCTGTACGTCGCCACCGCCGAGGCCTGCGCCGCGCATGGATTGCTGCCGTACGAAGTTTCCAACCTTTCGCGGCCCGGCGCCGAGAGCCGGCACAACCTGGCCTACTGGCGCTACGCCGACTACGCCGGCATCGGGCCGGGGGCGCATGGCCGGGTGACGCTCGGGGCCGAGCTGGTGGCGACCCGGCGGCACCGCGCGCCGGAACCCTGGGCCGACCGGGTCGAGCGCCAAGGCCATGGCAGCACGGCCGAGGAGCGGATCGCGCCTCGGGACCGCGCGCGCGAGATGCTGCTGATGGGTCTCCGCCTGACCGAAGGCATCGACGCCGCCCGGTTCGCCGCCCGCGCCGGCATGGCCCTGGACGACGCGCTCGACCCGGACGTGCTGGAGCAGGCGCTGGACGCGGGCTACGTGACGAACGGCGACGGACGGCTGGCCGCGACGGCCGAGGGGCGGCTGCGCCTCGACGCGCTGCTGGCGCAACTGGTCAACTGAGGCCTGTCATTGAAGCAGGGGCGTCATGTCCGGGTCGCCCTTCCGCATAGCCTCTCGGTAAGCGGGACGGGCGCCGATGCGCTGCAGGTAGGCGAGAATGTGAGGATACGGGGCGAGGTCAAGCGGCAGGAACACGCGCATGGTCGTCAGCGAGAAAACCGCCATGATGTCCGCCGCGGTGAACTCGCGCCCTGCGAAGTGGTCCGCCTCCCCCAGCCGCGCCTCGACCAGATCGAGCGCGCGGTCCAGGCGGCCCTGCATCGCGAGCAGCACCGGGTTGTCCGGCGGCAGGCGGAGGCGGCGCAGCACCATGTTTCGGCCCATGATCGGCTGCAGGCTGCCGTTGGCGAAATGGAACCAGTAAAGATACTGGGCGAAGTCCGGGTGGTCCGGCCCGAGCGCCAGACGGCCGTCGCCGTACTTGGCGATGATATACTCGATGACGGCGCCGGACTCGGCGAGGACCAGCGCGCCGTCGGTGATCACGGGTGCGGCGCCCATCGGGTGCAGCGCCTTGAACTCGGGAGGGGCGAGGATGGTGACAGGGTCGCGCTCGTAACGTTTCAGCTCGTAGGGCATCGCAAGCTCTTCGCAGAGCCAGGTGATCCGCTCGGATTGCGACTTCCCGAGATGGTGGACGGTCAGCATGTCAGTCGCTCCCACGAAGGCCAACTGGGTTTCGCGAGACACTGATCCGGCAACGGGATGTCCGCAATGGTCCGCCACCCTGTCAGCGGCGGCTGGCAGGATATCTCAGGATGCGGACAGGGAGCGACCGCCCTGGCCCATGAGCACGTCCAGGTAGCCTTTCAGCATCTTTCCCTGTTCGTACTTGGCTGACAGGCCGGCGGCGAACGCCTTCAGATCCTCGGCACCTACAGGCTGATGAAGGGCGCTGCGGATGGCCGCTTCCCATTCCAATGGATTGCGAGGATCGACAAAGGAAGCGACAGACCGGCCGTTGATCGTGAGTACCTCCCGCATGGCGGCGATGTCGCTGACGATGGAGGGCAGGCCCTGCATGCCCGCCTCCACGGCTGACAGCCCGAACGTCTCGTGCAGCGTTGGAAACACGAAGATGTCTGCGGCGGCATACAAGTCCGGCACCGCCCGGTGCGGGACGGGTCCAAGGAGCTGGACGCGGTCCTCAAGCCCAAGCCGCCTGATCAACTCGCGATACTCGGCTTCGCACGGGCCGCTGCCGGCGAGGACAAGCCGCAAGCCCGGCAGGTTCTTCATGGCGTGGAACAGGACGGCCTGGTTCTTGTCCTTTGCCAGACGCGCCGTGTTGAGCAGGATCGGGCCCTCATCGGGAATGCCGAAATGGGCCAGCGTTTCGGAACGCGAACGCACGGCCGCGCGCTGCTCGACGCCATGCTCGATCAGCACGAGGCACTTGCGGTAGCGCTCGGGATAGCCGGCGAATTGCTGCTGCGTCGCGGCGCTGTTCGCGACGTTGAAGGAATAAAGGCCAAGCGTTCCGGCGATCTTGTCGAGGCAGCGGATCGGGCCGCCCACCGCGGGCAGCATGGCGGTCTGATGGACGATGCGGCGCGGCACGCCGACAAGGAAGCCGATCGCCCCGACGGTGATGGAGGCCGTGGCCTGGTAGGCGATCAGCGCGTCGTACCGCCGGGTCACGATCTTTGCCGCGACGCGCAGCGCCCCGATGAACGTGGGCCAACTGCTGAAGCCGGCGTCCCGCCGGAGATACGCGGTCTCAAACTCAAGGCCGTGCTTGGCCAGCCCGCGGCTGACAGCCTGTGCAATCGTCTGGATGCCTCCTGGCTCGGGAGAGTGGATGATCTGCAAGACGCGCATCGCGTTCAAGTCGTGTCTTCGCTGAGGCTGGATTCAGCATGGTTGCTTTTCCTCCGCCTTTCTTGAGCCAAGGGGCGAAGCGTCGGGTGCCCTGTGCTGCCCGGCGCATGGCCGCTGGGCGACGCGGGCGTGGGCGCGGCTCCTGATGCGGACGTCACGCGGCCGAGCCAAGATGGTTTGAACGGGATCACGGGAATGCCCAGCTTCCGATCGGCAAGGATGACTCCAACGAATATGACAGCAAGCACTTCCAGGTTGGTCAGCCAGGCGAACAGGACGATCTGTCCGGCATAGGCAGCCGCGACCTTCAGCAGGGATGCCCCGAAGAAGACGCCGAGCCGCAATCCGACATAGGCCCTTTCCGCGCCGCAGAATGGCGGAATTACGTGATGGAGTCCAAAAAAGTTATAAAGGATCGGGCCAACGCATAGAATCCTGATCAGGAAGCCGTAAGGGCGGAAGGCCGGGTTGAACAGCGCCAGGATCTCGTCCGACGCGATGAACATGACGGCGCCGGCCAGCAGGGCCATGCCGCCGCCTTGGCAGGCCGCGTTGAGGGACATGCGCGTGATGTCGCGCAGGCGGGACGCCTCGTACGCGATGACGACCATCGGCGTCATCACGACCCCGAAGGAGTAGGCGAAGAAATACAGCACCAGGGTCGTGCGCGCCGCGGAGAAGTAGGCTCCGATCTCCAGCGCGTTGCCGTCGGTCATCCCCAGGATGATCGGGTCGATGTATCCGTTCGAGACGGACAGCACGATAAGGCCGAAGAAGATGAACGACTGCTGCCAGGTCCCATCAGGCGAGGCGCTTCGCCGGCCGGCTCGCGGCACCTGCCGGAAGCGAAGCAGCGCCAGGACGCCGAGCAGGACCACCGAGCCTGCGGTCGAGATGAACAGCGCGGACGCCATGTACTCGATCTGAAGTCCGCGGCCCGCCACGCCCGCCGCCACGATTGCGCCGATCAGCAGCAGGCGCCACAGGATCTCCTTGCCGAACATCGAGACCAGCAGCGAGCCGCTGGACCGGTAGAGCGCGAAAAGGTACTCGCCCAGCGCCGTGACGACCACGATGCCGCCGCCGACCGCCAGCACCGTGCCGGACGCCCCGGCGTTCGTCCGGTCAAGCAGGATCGCGGCCAGGGCCGTGAACGCCACGAGGCCGAACAGCATCTTGGTCAAGTGCTCGCGCACGACGCCATAAAGCCGGGGATCGTTGCCGGCGAACAGCGTCGGCAGGTGGCGGTACGCCAATGCCGCCTGGCCGAAGGTCGCAAGCCCGCCGCACGTTCCCGTCACGGAAACCAGCAGGGCGAACTGGCCATAGGCCTCCACCGAGCTGTACCGTCCCACCAGGACGAAGGTGAGATAGGACAGCAGGGCAGACGACAGCCGCATGGAGAACGTCGCCAGGACCTTTCTCGTGTCCCAGACGCGCCGGAGCAGCCACAGCGCCTGTTTCATGGCCTTCGTCTTGCCCGCATAACTTCCAGGCCGAGCATCCAGGGGAACATGATCGCGCCTTTGCAATAGCGTCCTGCGAGGCGGCGAGGCTCCGACAACAAGCGCCAGGTCCATTCGAGGTGGATGTCCTGCACCCATTTGGGCGCGCGCCTTTTGACCCGCGCGAGGAAGTCGATCGTGGCGCCGCAGCAGATGACAACCCGGGCGTCGATGCGCTCCAGGTGGCGCTGCACCCACACCTCCTGCTTTGGCGCCCCGAAACCGACCGCGACGACGTCCGGCTTTGCCGCCGCGAGCAGGCCCAGGATGCGGTCGCACTCCTCCGGGTCCTGTTCGAAGCCATAGGGGGGGCTGTAGGTCCCCACGATCGCAACGCCTGCCCATCTCTGCGCGATCTGCCGGGCTGCCTCGCTGGCGACGCCAGCGGCGGCCCCCAGCAGGAACACCCGCACGGGCCGGAATCTCGCAGCCTCGAAGATCGCCGGGATCAGATCGCTTCCGCACACCCGCTCCGGCAGGCCCGGCCCCAGCAGGTGCGACCCCCAAACGACGGGCTGGCCGTCCGGGAGCACGAGATCCGCGCCGCGCAGGGCGGCTTGCAGGTCAGGGTCGTCCAACTGCTTGATCAACACGTCCACGTTGACCGGCACGATGTAACGGCACCGCTTTTTCTCATCAATCCACTGGAAGACCGTCTCGACGACCTCCCCCAGGGTTTGCGCGGAAAACGCAAACGAGAACATCGGTACTACGCTTGCGCTCATGATGCCCTCCAGCAAATCATATCTCAAAACCGGACAATGAATAGGTGAAACCTGCATAGGGCGGTTAGCATGATGAAAAGCAACATGCCGCCCAGCGACGCGCCCAACGGTTGGGCAAACAAGCTTCTTTCCATGTGTTGTGGAAGCCGCACTCAAGGAAACTTACTTATTTCCAAAACGCAACAGTATCGGAAGGGCAGAATAGCCCGTTATTCTACGCGCACCCTGCTGGTTTGGTTAAGCCGAGGCATTGCTGAGTTCCGGAGCTCTCGATGGAGACTGGCCGGCCGGCGTGATTCTTGAGGCACCGTTCTTCGTGACGTAGGCGCTTCCGATGGTTTCGAGTGCTTCGGCCGCCCCCGCAGACGCCCCTGCACGACGCTTCCGCAAAGCCTCTTGCAAGCGGACCGCGGATAACGCCAATCGGCCCGGCAAGGTGACCGCACCGGTGAACCGGCTGAGCCGGGCATGCATCGTCGCGAACTCGAACTTGTAGGTTTCGTTGCCGCGCAAATAATCAATCTCCTCGAAGCCGTCATCGAGGGCGCGCTGCGTGTACTCGGTCATCAGCAGGATGCCCGGCGACACGCGCTGGAACTTGGGGTCGTAGGCCGAGAAGTAGGCCCAGACGCGCTTGCCGTGGGTGGCGTTGATGGCGCCCGCAACGATCTCCCCGCCGCAGCGGACGACAAACGCGTAAAGCCGGTCAACCTTCGCCAGGCTCTCAGCAAGGGCGGTCAGAAGCCCAGGCCCATCGTCGAGCAAAGCCGATTCCGCCTCCGTGTCACGCAGCCACCGCGTCTTGAGGTCAGCAAGCTGCCGGATGACGTCCACGGGCATCGCGTGATGGAAACGCTCGATCGTGACGTCCCCAAGCTCCGCCAGCATCCGCCGGCCGCGCGCATGGTTGCTCCGCTTCTTCTTGTTCAAAGTGCGCAGCCAGGCGTCGCCATTGGGCCAGACCGACCTGAGCCGGAGGGACACCTCATCCTCGGCTTCGATCAGGAACGACAGGGACGCGCCGGCGAACGCCGGGCGCGTGGCGGCTTCGGAAGCGACGTTCCTCAGTCGAATGACGTCGAAACCGCCCTGCTGGATGACTTTTGACCACAAGTCCTGCAGCAGGTCCGGTGGGCCGATCCCGTCGCAGTAGTCGCTGAAACGCTGGGCCGCGAACTCCAGGACCCGCACCCCGTGGTACCGGCGGACGGCCAATGGCAGGATGGCCGCAACCCGGCCCTCGCGACGCGCGACCGCGACGTGCAGCCGCCATTTCTTCGCATCGGGGTCGCCCCGCAGCCAGGCGCTGATCCAGGCATGGCTCTGGAAGACGGCGCCGTGAGCACCCTGCCAGAACTCGTCCCACTCGTCTGCCAGCCGGATGAACTCGACGGGACTGGTGACGATCTCATGCGTTGTCATGGACTCCCTCTCGCTGACCAACGCGGGGGCGGGTCAGGATCGCGTAGATCTTGACGAACGGCGTGAGCCATAGCCGCGTTGCCGAGCGGTACTCTGGATGCTCGTCAGGCGTCAGGCCGAACGAGAAATCCTCGTTCGGCTCGGGAACCATGAGGGTCTTGAACATGCGGTCCCACACCGACAGCATCAGCCCGAAGTTCTTGTCATAATGCTTGACGTTGGTGCTGTGATGCAACTGGTGCCAATGCGGGCACAGGACCACCGCGTTGACCATCCTGCCAAACGAGATCTTGTAATGCGTGTGGCGGACGAGATCCAGCATCAGGATGTTGCGCAGGATGTAGATATTCAGTCCGAATATCGTCACCTCTGCAGGTTCAAGCAAAAAGAACAGCCAGATGCCATAGACCGGCCCGGTGATCAAAGCATCCCACACGTGGTTCATGAAGTCATCGAGCGGGTGCACCCGGTCCTTCGTGAAGCCCACCATGACTTCCGCGGAGTGGTGGACCTTGTGGATTTCCCACAATACGGGAATCCGATGCTGCATGTTATGATAAACGTAGTACGAGAAGTCATAAGCGATGAACATCGTGAAGCTGAACGCGATCAGGAGCGGGAAGCCGGCGTGGCTGGACGGCGGCGGGAAGTCAGGCAGCAAGTAAGCCAGGCCGTCATGCACCAGCACCCCGACGGTGGCCGCCGAAACCACGGCCGGTATGGCCATCACCGCATTGAAGGCTTTCCGGCTGATCCAGAACAGCACGTCGGCGCGTGCCGACGGATGGCTCAGGGTGCCGGGCGGAATGGCGTGGTCGCGAAAGCCTCGCCACGTCCGAGGCAAACCGCTGGCATAGTAACTCACAATCATTGAGGCAATTGCGGTGAGCCAAAGCAACAAGATCGCGAGTACATACTCCCCGGTAAGCTTTCCCCAAGCTGTATGAACGAAGTTCATGAGCAACAGCAATCCATTTCTGTTCGGCTACGTTCTATTGTGTCGGGGTTTGCGTAACATTATGGCATAAGGAACATGCCCGCATCAGCACAGTTGCGCAAGGGGCTTCTGCCGCCGACGACTGGCCCAGGCGCTTCGCTGTGCCGCAAATGCAACTGCCGCGACGGAGGACTGTGCGGTTGCGTTCGTATCCGCCCGGTGCGGCTCGGCATCCGCGCCACGGCGGCAAAGGCCGCGCCCGGGAAGCGTCAGTCAAAGCGTCAGTCCAGGGCAGTGTCCGGGAAATCTTCCGGCGCGAGGATGCGCTGCGTCACCTCGGCCCAACTCAGGACGCTCAGCCCGTCGAAGCGGCCGAGAAGGACAGCGTGTCCCTGACGGCCTGCGCGATGGAGGCGGGGTTGCCCGGCACGTAGCCGAAACGTCCCCTGCACCCGCCAGCCACCGTGGCCGGGCAGATTGCCGGCAAGCCCAGGTGGCCGTACTGCATGAGCTTCATCGAGGTGTGCTATAGGTAGGCCGGAGCCTTGTCCCCCCGCATAAGGTGCCACGCCGGCGTCGGTGTGCTTGAGAGCCTGTTTGATTACACGATGCTGTGTTCTGGGCGGGTGTAGGCGCGCAACAGGCGATGGCAGCTAGCGATGCTCACGGCGTCCTCGGCCGCAGCCAGGCTTTGCCCCAGGTTGCGGGTGAGGCGGTGCCAGCGGTTGCTCAGCGTGCCGAACGTGGCCTCAATGCGCCAAGCGCAGCGGCACCGGCTTGAAGCCCTTCACGTCCGCGTCGCGGGTCGCGACTTGGGCGTTCAGGCCATGATCTTTCGACGCCTGCGCCATGCGCGGCCCAACGATGGACGCCATCCACCTTGACGCGCTCAACAGACCAGCCATCCCCGGCCGCAAGCGCCAGCAAGCCCGGCTGCGGCCGAGGACGCGGTTGGCATTGCTGACCGCCACCGCCTGCCGCGGGCCTACAACCGTCCTATAGCCATCAGCGCGTAATTAAACGGGCCCTGAGCACGCGATCCGTTCGTATAGCTCAACGTGGCGGCGGGCGATTTCCGGCCATTTCATCTGCTGCAGTTCAGTCTTTGTCATTAGATCGGCTGCCGGGGGACCGTTTAACAGGCGTTCTATGGCATCTGCCGCCTCTGAAGGCGACGAAGCACCATGGGTAATCTCCTTCATCCAAAGCGGAGTTTTTTCACTATGCTTCGTTATGACGTGGACCTTATGTTCAAGGCAAGCGATGGCTGTGCCGCGTTTTTCACTGAGCCCGTCACGGAACATAAGGAGGGCAATGGTGCAGCTTTCAAGCAGCCGTGAAACCTCCGCCTCAGATAGGTCGGTAAGAAGCTGGATATTATTCGGCCCTGCTTCCGATAGAACGCGTTTCGCGGTGGCCGTTTCGCGATCCGGAATGGAACCGGCAATCGTTGCCAGCAGTTGAATGCCGCGGTTTTTCAGCAACACTACAGTATCGAGAAAATCCTCCAACCCTTTCCCCGGCGCGATCTGGCCGAAATAAACCAGCCGGGGCGCGCGGGCGGCATAACCCGTCAGCCATAATGGGGCAGAGATGTTGCTACCAATCGGTATGACCGAGATGTTTTGAGTATCATTAAACTGCTCAGAAAGTTTGTTTCTCTCATGAACATTGGTCAGAACGATTTGCGCCGCTGCCTTATAAGGCAGAAAGATTGCCTTGCGCAGCGCGTTGAAATTCGAAAACTCATGAAGCGTAACCAAAGTGCGTTTGAATCCGAGCAGGAACGGTAGCATGCCTGGCGCTACTGATCGCCCCATTCCGAAAGAAGGATATTGTAAATGGAACAAGACGTTCCGGTGGCCATTATACCTCCAGCGGAGTGCTAATGCTTCCCGAAATGACCACGCCGGAAATGTTTCGATAACGGTTTCCATGCCTTGTTGTTTAAGCGCGCACCTAAGCTTATCAGTGTAATTAGCGACGCCACAAAATTCGCCTTCACGACTGGAAACAAGAAACACTACTTTCATTTACGCCTACGTTCAGCAATGATTTTGGGAAAATTACATTGAAGCCAATAGAATCGTTGGTACCCAAGTTGGAACAATAGATGAAGCAAGACGATTGCATTTTCAACATACATGGCCCGCTGGCAGCATTCATACGGATTTTCATGGTATCACCCAAGCCGAGGTTGCTCGCTCACCCAGGGTCTTGTCGGATCAACGGCTTGCGCGAACCCCGAGTGCAGGGCGAGCGCAGCATCCAATCGTTGCCGGGTCGCCGGAAGGTTGTCACCTCACGACAAGCCCAGACAGGGGTGATTTGCTGTGGGTTGATCGCTGCGGGATTGTCGTGGGCGAAAACGCCCCGTCCGGCTTGGAAATTCGCCACTCACGACAACTCCGAGGCGATGTAGCCGATCCGGCATTTCGGGTTGTGACGCCTGACAAGGTCAAAGAAGATTTCCGGCCCGCCAGACTCCAACAGGACCATGTCGGAATCGGCGATCCACGCCCGCAGCGTCGCGGGCGCATGGTCAACGTAGGACTGGAAGTAACGGTCCATCGCGCCCTGGAGAAACCCTGGTGCCTTGCACGGGTGCGTCACTGTCTTCCAGAGATAGGCCTCAACGCCGTCGAGGTGCTCGACATGATTGGCATGGCTCCAAAGCGACAGCCTTTGATCGTGGGTGAGATAGGACAGGACGCTGAAAACGCTCGAAAAAAACCGCGTCGTGCCAAGTCTCGCCAGTTCGCGCGCGATGAAATGGACGTTGGCCTTTCGCCTGCTGCGATAGTCATGTCGCGAGATGATCAGGAACTTGGATGCTTGGCGCACGGGACTCACCATCGTCTCCGCCTCGGCAAGCGCATTCCGGTGTTCGTCAACGGCATTCGGTGAGCGGCCACAAATCGAGCGCCGCGGATCGTATCGCCGCCTCGGCAGGCATGTGGACGCCGTGCAGCAGCGCCAGCACAAGCACCGTCACCGCAGCGAGCCGTCCGATCCGCAGCCCCGGCGGCGGCGCACCCGCGAGACGGTCGGCCGCCAGGGCGCCGCACACCCCGACCGCGCCTCCCAGGGCGACCTCCAGCCCCGTGTGCACGCCCAGCGCCAATCGAGACGCCCCGATGACGAGCGTGAAAAGAAGCGCGCAGGCCAGGGTCCAGCGGCCATGTCCGGTGGCGAGCCGCGCCGCCAAGGCGAGCAGGCCGCCGTAGATGGCCGCAGCCGCCGCGGTATGCCCGCTCGGGCTGCGGATCTGGTTGCCCGGCAGGAAATGGCCGCACGCCAGGAAAACCAGCTTGAACACCACCATCAGACCCAACGTGCCCGCGACCGCGGCCACCCAGGCCACGGCGCCGCGCCGCCATCCCGCAAGGGCGAACACCAGCGCGATGCCCGCCGCCAGCGGCAGCAGGACCGCTTGGTCGCCGAAATCGGTCACGAACTGCGCGCGCGCCATCTGCGCATCCGCCCCGGACACGAACGATATCAGGATGCTGGGACCGCGGAGCGCCGGGCGCGGTCCAGCGGTCCCGTGC
>CAXTUQ010000134.1:1994-11540 GCA_964247405.1 uncultured Acetobacteraceae bacterium | reverse complement strand
CCAGGAATGCGCAAACTACATACGCCACCGCGGCTTTGCACAGTCAGGACGATAAAGGTCTAACATATTCCTTGAAAATTCTTTCGATATCGTTATGTAAAGGTGAACACGTCGCGAGAGCCTCGACCATGGCCGCCAGCAGCCGACCTGATGCTGCCTTCTTCACCCTGCCTCGGATCGAGGCCATCCTGGCGTGGGGCGCCGCCCGGCCTCAAGGCTTCAGCGTCCGCATCATTGCCGACCACGAGGACTACCCCGAGCTGGCCGTGCTGTGCAGGCACGGCACGACAAGCCCGCTCTGGCTTCTGCACGCCACCCAGGCCGGGACGGTCGTGATCACCAACGCGTCCGGCGCCCACCAGGAGTTCGGCACGGTGGAGGCGGCGCTGGCCCGGGTGCTGGAACTGGAAAGGCTCACGCTTGTGCGTGCGCAGCGGGGCTGGCGTCGGCTTCTGCGCTTCCACGGCCTGTGACCATGCGGGTTCGCCGCGTTCCCGTCGGAGGTGCCGTGACTCCGACCGGGAACGCCGACGCGCTTGGCGCGAGCTCGACCGATCTGCTGTCGCGGGACGAGGCGGCCCGGGTCGGGGCCTTGAGGGACACCCTGCCCGAAGGCTGGGTTGTGGAGTTGCAGGCCGCCGCCGGCATGGCGTGGGTCGCGTTCGTCCACAAGGCCGACGCTCCCAGGAGCGGGCCCATGTTCACCGTCTGCCGCTGGAGCGACCGCGTGGGGCTGCTCGTGCGGTGGGAGGAGGGCTGCGTGTGCTCGGCCGCTGCGTTCACCGAGCTGTGGCCGGTTCTGGAACTGATTCTGGACGGCATCTTCGCAGCGACGCAGGCGCAGCTGGCAACCGTGCCGACCGAGGGGTGGGCCAAAACCCGGCACTGACCCAAGGCGCCCAGCGCAGGCCCGCGGTGGCCTATCGGTTTCGCTGCACGCGGGATGACGCATGTTCCTGTCCCTGGAAAACGGACATCAGAGCGTAGCTTTGCCTTCCGCCCTGTGTCATGGACCCGAGGACCTCCAGCCCGTAAGCCCTGACGCCGCCTCTCACCGGGCAGGAAGTCCGGCCGGCGGCGTCCAGCCCGCCAGGAGCTGCAGGCGGCCGTGCTGCATCAGCGTCACCGTGCCGTCCCGCACATCCAGCAGACGGTCGCGGCGCAGTTGCTGGATAGTGCGGTTGACGTGGACGACGCTGACGCCGAGCACGTCGGCCAGCACCTCCGGCGTCAGGGGCATGGCGAAGCAGCCCTCCTCCGCCAAGTCGACACGGGCCAGCCGCTCATGCAACTCCAGCATGAGGTGGGCAAAGCGCTCAACGACGGTCTGCCGGGCCAGGCGCACGATCTGGTCGCCCAGCAGCATGTGATCCAGATGCGCCATGACGCGGACGACACGGGCCAGGTTGGGATGGTCCGGTCGGGCCAGGGCATCGACGAGGGGCTGGGCATCCACCGTCTCCAGCTCGGTTAGCGCCACGACGGCGCAGGACGGGGGCGAGGAAAGCTGAACCAGCGGCCAAACGAAGTCTCCGGGCAGCCGCAGGCAGGCGATCTGCCGCTGTCCGTTGGCAAGCTGGCGCTGCTGGGCGGCCCAGCCGGCGACGATCATGCGTGGCGGCGACGTTCCACTCGCACCGAGATCCCGGAAAGGAGGATAGGAGCGTGCTGCCCCGGCAAGGCTGCGCAGCAGGTCGCTTTCCGCGTCCGACAAGGACGCGAGGGCGGAGAAGCGGAGGGCCAGCACACGCAGGTGGCTGGGTTGAATACCGGCGCAGTGCAAGGCTGGTGCTTCCAAGAGAACCGAGACGTGATTACAGAACGATACCAAAATGAAATTTGGCGCCGCGGGGGTTGTCTTCCTGCGCACCACGTCTCGTGGTTGCGGAACTGTTGATCCGCACGTTTGCTGTGTTCGGGTTCCTGCAAGATGGGACAAGAGTCTTTTTCTGCGACTTCGTGTGCAGCGCAGCGTACAAACAGTGCCGCCACGCCAAGCTGCACAACGTGGTCCTGCAGCGCTGTGATAAAGGCAATGCTGGCAACGCGGCCGACCAGGCGAACCTTCTCAGGCAGCCAACGGCGGACGCACTCTGTTGCGGAAAGCACCTGATGAAGCAACTGCAGGATTACAAAAGAGATCATGCTGGTCAAATTAAAACAAAAGAGGTTTTGTACTTTGCCGCAAAGGGCAATTTAGCTGCCAGGTTCCGCAACATCAGCGTACGAGATCAGAAAACACTTGGGATATGAACATCAATGTGACGTCAATATCATGATATGATGTTTTTTGTTGGCGACAGGCGCGTCTGCACGTGATTGGCCTTCGAAAGGGCGCGTCGGCTGACCCGCGTCGGAACCGGAGGACAATGTCATGCGTGTCTTGTTGGCGGAGGACAATCAGGAGCTCCGCTCGCTGTTGGCGGAGGCACTGATCGATGCGGATTGCGAGGTGGTCGAGGCTGAAAGCAGCGATGCTGCCGCGTTGCTGGTGGACTGCCCCGACGGGTTCGACGTGCTGGTGACCGACATCCACATGCCGGGCCGGCTCAATGGCCTCGGCTTGGGACGGCTGTTCCAGGCGCGCCACGCCCGAACCCCGATCCTGTACATGACAGGACGACCCGATGCGATGTGCGGCGTCAGGCTGCGCCCCGACCGCGAGGCTGTGCTGTTCAAGCCCTGCAGGCTGTCGGCGCTGGTCACCACCATGCGGGTGATGGTTGCGAAGAACAGGCGAGATTGCCGGGAGAACTCAGGTTCCTGCTTGGACCTGCTTCGAGCTTACGAGGGAAGGGTGAGCCGGTGCGGAAGTCCGGCCGATACGCGAGAGCGCCTTTGCAGATCAAAGAAGCTTGGAGAACGCACCGAAGTTGGTGGATAGCTGAACTGCTGAGCCAGGGCCCACGCATGAGACCGCCCAGGTAGCTCAGCCTGCTCTGGCGAGGTTATCGTGGTCGGGGTCACCTCACCACGTGCTCAAAATTGCATGTCAATTGGAAAACCTAGCCATTTCGCAACACTTGCCTCAGATCCCAGGCCGGCGTTTTCGGCGATGAGGAGGGCGCGTCAGCTGATGGTGCCGAGTAGCTGTCCCGCCGACAAGCCTGCTCGGCTGCCAAGTCCTGGGTTTCTAGAGGGAGAAGACTGCCTCGTCGCGACAGAGAGTCTCGAAAGCAGGCTTGGCGAAGTAGAATCCTTGTATGAACCGAGCTCCGACGGAGCGCAGGGCGTCGACCTCGCTTCTGCGCTCCACGCCCTCGACGACCACCTTGATGTCGATCTGCGCACCGAGGGCGACCATGCTGGCGATGATCGCCAGCCGGATCCGATCCTTGTCGCAGTCCTGCGCCAGGGTGCGATCGAGCTTCACGATGTCGGGCTTCAGCTCGGCCAGTCGCGCCAGTCCGGAGTAGCCGGTTGCGAAATCGTCCAAAGCAATCTTGAAGCCCTGCCGACGGTACTCGCCGATGATGTTGAGCAGGTGAGGCGTATCGGCGATTGTTTCCGTTTCGACGATCTCGAAGGTCAGGCGCTGGGGATTGAATCCGGTGCGAGCAGCGGCATTCAGCGTGGCCCGAATGCAGGCCCGCGGCTCGTATACTGCATTGGGGAGGAAATTGATGTTGAGCTGCCGGTCCATGCCGAGGCGAGCTGCCATCTTGATAGCCTTGACCCGGCAAGCTTGGTCGAACGTGTAGACGTTGTCGGCATTGACCTGCGCCAGCACCTGCCCGGCACCCTCGCCGTTCGGCCCGCGCACCAGGGCCTCATAGGCGTCGATCCTGCTTTCCTGGACGTCGACGATTGGTTGAAAGGCAACGGTGAATGGAAAGATTTGCTCAGGCGAGTGACAGGCCTGGCAGCGGTCGGAGCGTCGGGACAAAGGTGAAACTTGAGATTGGCTGGCAGCCGGCGCAGGAGTGCGCAAGAGCGGGACCAGGTTCGGGTTTACCGTGTCGGGCCGACCCGGCCGACGCCGCCCGGCACCGGGCGCCGGAGAGACAGGAGCGGGCACTGGCAAATCGGTTTTCAGCATGATGATCCAGGATTCTTGCGAGAGGGTCGTCACGATCTTTGAAGAAGCATGCCAACGACATCTCGGAAAACGTAATTCTTGCATCCACGTCTGGCTGGATGGGCTGAACGTCCAGCTCCGGTTCGGGGTAGTTCTGACCTCAACGCCCGCACTCCGTCAGGTTAGACGGTCTGTTCGGGACGAGCACGACAGAAATTGTTTGGCAGCTTGGCCGTCACACAATCGAGTCACATGGGAACCAAAATCATCGCGGCCTCACAACGCCGCTGCTGTCAGGATCGCCGATGGCCAGGCTTCAGAGCGTTTCTAGCTTGGCGGCGCGGCGGACGAACGTCGCCATTGACGCTCGTGGCTGAGGTCGCGCCGGTAAGCCAAGAACGTACTGGGCTAAGCCGCGGGCCGCACGCCGGAGCTATGGGTTTTGAATGGGCCCGGCAGGCTCTCCACGGCGCAGTCGCCGGACCTGGAGACCTTGCGCAGGCCGCCGGCGCCGCACGATGCCGCGTGAGGCAGCACCGAACACCTGCCGCATGTTGGCCGGCGCCGTCGCTGAAAGCAGTGCGAGACCGAAATGCCAGGCTGTAGAGCGACAGCTCCCGTCCGCTCTGTGCGGCAGAGCTGGCTGAGGGAGCGGGTCTGGACGGCCGCGATGATCATGACGTGTCGCAAACCCACCGGCGCGTGCCGGCCCGCTCGAGAGCCTTGATGACAAGTATGTGCCCGCGGCCGCAGGCGGGGCAGAACGTCAGCGACGTCCCGGTCAGGGCCTTATGGAGCTTGCGGTAGTTTGATGGGTAAAGCGCGACTGCTGCCGGTTCGACCTGCTGCGTGCCGAGCAGCTCATGGCAGCGCGCCAGCTTGCTTTCGCGTTGGCGGTTGCAGAGGAACCCGTAGTAGCGGATGCGGTGAAAGCCGTCCGGCAGGACGTGGATCAGGAAGCGGCGGATGCTGCTGCCGATTCCGGCAGCGATGCCTTTTTCAGAACTGGCCCGATCAGGCCAGCTAGATTTCCACCTCCAGCCCGACCTCGATGACCTGTGCCAAGGGCAGCCCGTAGTAGGACGCGCTGCGGTTGGCGTTGAGCAGCATCGCCGCGAACAGGGCCTTGCGCCACCGCGCCATGCCGCCGGCCCGCTCCGACGGGATCACCGTCTCGCGCCGGAGATAGTAGGTGAGGCCCGCCGGGTCCACGTCTTGCAGCTCGGGCGAGGACTGGCAAGCCAGGCGCAGCGCCTCGGCCACGTCCGGCTTCTCCATGAAGCCGAACCGCAGCGCAACCCGGGTCAGGCCCGCCGGCATGGCGGTCACGGTTGTCCGCTCCTCTGCCGGGACATGCGGCGTTTCGACCGTCTGGGTGGACACCAGCAGCATGCGCTCGTGCAGGACGTGGTTGTGCTTGAGATGGTGGATCAATGCGAGCGGGATGTCCGTCGCCGCCCCGAACACGGCCGCCGCCCCCCGCACGCGGACGGGCGGGTCGGCCTGCAGCATGGCGCAGAACTGCGTCTCCGGCACCCGCATCCCGGCATGGACCGCGGCCAGCAAGGCACCGCCCTTGCGCCAGGTCATCATCAGAAAGGCGACCAGGCCCGCGATCAGCAGCGGGAACCAGCCCCCTTCCAGCAGCTTGGTGCAGTTGGACGCGAAGAACACCAGATCCACGAGCAGGAAGAAGCCGTTCACCGCGAGCACCGCGGCCGGGTTGTAGCCCCAGCGCAGCGCCACCAGCGCGGCCAGCACCGTGGTGATCATCATCAGCAGCGACACCGCGATCCCGTAGGCCCCGCCCAGCGCGTCCGAGGTGCCGAAGGTCAGGACGGCGCCGAAGGTGCCGGCGGCGAGCAGCCAGTTCACGCCCGGCATGTAGATCTGCCCGGCCTCGCGCGTCGCCGTGTGCAGCACCCGCATCCGCGGCAGGAAGCCGAGCTGGATCGACTGCTGCGTCAGCGAGAACGCACCGGAGATGATGGCCTGGGAGGCGATGATGGTGGCAAGCGTCGCGAACACCACCAGCGGCAGGTGCGCCCAGCCCGGCGACAGCAGGTAGAACGGGTTCTCGATGGCCGCCGGGTCGCGCAGCAGCAGGGCGCCCTGGCCGAAGTAGTTCAGCACCAGGCAGGGCAGCGCCACGCAGAACCAGCCGAGCCGGATCGGCAGCCGGCCGAAGTGCCCCATGTCGGCATACATCGCCTCGCCCCCTGTCACGGCCAGGAAGGCGGCGCCGAGCACGGCGAAGCTGACCAGGGGGCCGGCGTGGATCAGGAAGCCCGCGGCGTGCCACGGGCTGAGCGCGGCCAGTACGCCGGGAGCGCGCGCGATGCCGGCCAGGCCAAGCAGCCCGATGGCCGCGAACCACACCAGCATGACAGGGCCGAACACCTTGCCGATGGCCTCGGTCCCGCGGCGCTGCACCAGGAACAGGCCGGCCAGGATCGCCAGCGTCAGCGGCACGACCCAGCGCGCGATGCCCGGCACATCGAGCTTGAGGCCCTCGACCGCGCTCAGCACCGAGATGGCGGGCGTGATCACCCCGTCTCCATACAGCAGCGCCGCGCCGACCAGGCCCACGACCAACAGGGACGCGCGCCAGCTCCCAGACGGCGCATGGCGGATGTCGAGCAGAGCCAGCATGGCGACGATCCCGCCCTCGCCGTGGTTGTCGGCCCGCATGATCAGGATCGCGTATTTGGCCGACACGATGACAATCAGCGCCCAGACGATCAGGGACAGGATGCCCAGGATGGACTCTGGCGCTGGGGTGCCGCCGGCTTGGATGGCCTGCTTGAGCGCGTAGAGCGGGCTGGTGCCGATGTCGCCGTAGACGATGCCGAGTGCGGCCAGGGCCAGCCCGACCGGCCGCCCTTTGGCCTCCAGCACGGCAGGCAGCGCCGGGGCACTCGGGTTGGCGACCCGCGCCGGGACCAGGGGTTCCTCGATGACGTCCATGCTTGCGGCCTTCCGTTGTCCAGCGTGACCTGCCAGAAACCACAGGCTGGGCGGATCGGATAGTCGGCGGAGGCTACTCGCCAGCACCATGGATTGCAGGCCGCGCCGGCCAGCAGAACAGGAAGCGCGACAGGGGCCACCCAAAGGAACGAAGCCGAAGTGGCTGCTTGGCGGTCAATCGGATGACCAGACTCGAAAGGTCGGCGTCCCAGCGCATTGCCTGAAAGCGCCGCGGGCCGCCAGCCTGCGCCCGCCATCCGATCTGCGCGCCAATGCCCGGCATCACGCCCAAGCCCATCGAGGTCAATGAAGGCAAGTCTCGCCGCAACCAGGGCGTCGTAACCCGAATGTGACAACCAACTGCCATATGCTCGCGACAAAGTTGCTGAAGACGTAGGAGATTGAATCAGGATGGGCAAGTCGTCGGGCGTCGTTCGCACCGCCCAACTATGGGGAACGACATTGGAATACTCCCGGTCCAAATTCCGCCTGCCACGACGGCCTATCTCATTTCAGACGGTTGGCATGCATGCCCTTGCCTTCATTGCCGCGCTCCTGAGCGCCAGCCGGGTCCACGCGGCACCGCCGCCCGATGCCGACCCGGCGCTCGCGCCCTGGTTCCGTGGCTTGCAAGCGCCCGACACCGGCCGTTCCTGCTGCTCGATTGCGGATTGCCGGCCAACGGAGGTCCGGACCCGCAGCGACCACTACGAGGTGCTGATCGGAGACCAGTGGCTGGTCGTGCCGTCCGAGAAGATCCTGAACCGCTCCGACAACCCGACCGGCCGCGCCGTCGTATGCTGGACGCCGGCATTCGGCATCATGTGCTTCGTGCACGGGGCGGAAGGCTGAGGGCGAGCTTTGACGTCCGACGCCAAGAGCGCAGCCTGGCTCCCCAACCCTGATCGACCGCCTTGCCACAAGGACCAGCAATGATCGACCGAAAGCAAGAAACCGTGCAGGCCCTGGCCGATCAGGCATCGCGAGGTGCGCTTGACCGCCGCACCCTGCTGTCGGTTGCTTCTGCCTTGGGGGTGGCGAGCCTCGTCGGCCCCGGCTTGATCGACGGCGCCCTCGCTGCCGGCGCAAATCAGATCGGCAACCGTGAGAGGCTGAAAGCGGCCTACGACTACGTGGTGGTCGGCGCCGGCGCCGCAGGCTGCATCGTCGCGTCGCGCCTCGCCCAGGCCGGGGCAAGCGTGCTGGTCGTGGAAGCAGGCGGGGACGACGAGGCGGCCGGCGCCAAGGTGGACGACCCGGCGATCTGGTTCACCAACATCACCGGCGCGCTCGACTGGGCCTACCCCACCGTGCCCACCCGCTTCCTGAACGGCCGGAGCATTCCGATCAGCGCAGGCCGCGTGCTCGGGGGCGGGACCAGCGTCAACGCCTCGCTCTGGATCCACGGCGTCGCGCAGGATTTCGATGGCTGGGCTTATGACGGCTGCGCCGGTTGGAGCTCTGCGGATGTGCTGCCGATCTACAAGGAGTTGGAGAACTGGACCGGTGGCGCCAACGAGTGGCGCGGTTCCGGCGGCCCGATGGATGTGTGCCTGCCCACGCACCCCCATGCGACAGCCGCCGCCTGGCTCGACGCATCGCGCGACATGGGAGTCCCGATCCTCGACGACATGAACGCGCCGATGCGGGAAGGGGCTGGCTACACCAACATGACGATCCGCCCGGACGGGTCGCGCGCCAGCGCTTCGCGCGCCTATCTTCGGCCCGCGCTCGGGCTGCCGAACCTTACGTTGCTGACCGGGGCGCAGGTCGTCTCGCTTGCGATCGAAGGCACCCAGTGCCGCGGCGTGCGCCTGATGTTTGGCGATGCGCCGCATGCCATAGGTGCGACAAAGGAGGTCATCGTCGCCGCGGGCGGCGTCGGCAGCGCGAAGCTGCTCATGCTGTCAGGCATCGGGCGTGCGGAGGACCTGCGCCGGCTCGGCATCGCCAGCATGGTCGATCTGCCTGGCGTCGGCGAGAACTACCAGGACCATCCGCTCCTGGAAGGCGTGATCTTCCGCTACAAGGGGACCATGCCGCCGCGCAACGCCGGCAGCAACGCGGTGGAGGCGACAAGCTTCATTCGCAGCACGTCCGACAGGACCGGTCCCGACCTGCAGCCTGTGCTGATCCAGCTTCCCGTCCTGACACCGGCCCTCACCAAGAGCTACGGCGCCATGCCGCCCGACGCGTTCACGATCGCTCCCGGCCTGGTCCGGCCCTCGTCGCGGGGCACGGTCAAGCTCGCAAGCGCGGACTGGCGTGCGAACCCATTGCTCGACTCCGGCTTCCTTTCCACCGATGCGGACCTGGCGGCCACGATCCGCTGCATCGAGCATTGCCGCGAGCTTGGCCGCCAAAAGGCATTCGCCGAAATCAGCGACGGCGAACTGGTGCCGGGGAAAACGCTGACTGCAGCCGGGCTTGCTGACTTCGCCCGCAACTCGACGACGAGCTACTTCCATCCGGTCGGCACCTGCAAGATGGGCACCGACGCGCTTGCTGTTGTCGATCCCACCCTGCGCGTTCACGGGATCAAGGGCTTGCGCGTGTGCGAC
>CAXTUQ010000134.1:0-1984 GCA_964247405.1 uncultured Acetobacteraceae bacterium | reverse complement strand
TGGTCATTCCGAGGATCGTAACCGGCAACACCAAGGCGGCATCGCAGATGATTGGCGCCAAAGCCGTTCGCCTGATACTCGCGTCCGCCTGACCTGCATCCAGGGACATCAGCTTCGCCGGGGCGCACTGGCAGATGCCCCTGATGAAAGATGTATCTCGTCAGTTCAAGGCAGCATCAGTGCCAAGCGGGACGTTGCACGGCCGGCACCTTGCTGCAAACTATCGCCGGTCCGCTCAACTCGGCAGGAACTACAGGCCACGTCCTACGACGGGCCCGGATCGGCTCCACACGATCCATCATTGCCCGGTAGCCGGCCCTGGGTTCCTCGCATGGGATCGGCAGCACGCTCCCACGTCCCGGCTGTCCCGTCCATGTTGGTCCTTGCCGCTGAACTCGCCTCGCTGCTCCGCACGGTCCTATGGTCCCGGCAGCTTCTTCGTCGGCCACCGCGACACGGAGAAGGCACCGTGCATGTTCGCGACCCTCGTGGTCGTGCTGCCTTCATTCTTCGAAGGCGGCGACCTGCTGGTGCGCCACGGGGGCCGCGAGGCACGCCTGGTCCTGCGCTGCGGCAACCCGGCGGAGGCCGCGTTCGCGGCGTTCTACGCCGATTGCGTGCACGAGGTCTTGCCCGTCACAGCGGGGCACCGGCTGGCCCTCGCCTACAACCTGGTGCGGGCGGGCACGGGTCGCCTGCCCAAGCCGCCCGACTACGAGGAACAGCAAGCCAGCACCGCGGCGCTGCTGCAGAGTTGGTGGGATAGCAGGGAGCATTCCGATGGCGAGGCGCCGGTGAAGCTGGTCTATCCGTTGGACCACGCCTACACGCCGGCTGAACTCGGGTTCGCTGCGCTGAAGGGCGCCGACGCCGCGGCGGCGGGCGTGCTGGCAACCGCGGCAACGCAGGCGCATTGCGACCTGCATCTGGCGCTGCTGACCGTCGAGGAGAGCGGTGCGGCGGAGTATGCGGACAGCTACGGTTCGCGTCGGGGCCGATGGAACGACGAGGACGCATTCGAGGCCGGTGAGGTGTACGCCCGCTCGGTGGCGTTGTCCGAATGGCGAAAGCCCGATGGCGGGGAGGCCGTGCTCGGCACCATTCCGGTGAACGAGGAGGCGGCATTGCATTCACCCAGGCATTGAGATCGTCGCGCGCGACCGGGCTGGTGCCTATGCGGACGGCGTGCGGCAGGGCGCCCCGGACGCGGTCCAGGTCACGGACCGCTGGCACCTGCTGCGTAACCTTGGCGATGCGATCCGCGCCGTGGCTGACCATCAGCACGCCGCTGTCCGACGTGCGGCCAAGCAGGCCAGCGACCGAGGACCTGCGCCATCTGTGCCAGCCTCTGCACCCGAGCCACACAGCTTCGCCGCGATCCGGGCCATCCATTCCAGCGTCATCGCGCGCTGCCACGCCTCACCCGAGCCCCAGCCGGCCACCATCGCTTCGGACGAGGGTATCCTGATCCGGTCGAAGTGCAGCACCTCGACGAGGCCGGGACACCCGGTCCTGATCGCGTCGGCAATGGTTGTTTTTCCAGAGCCGGACGCACCCGTGAGGACGACAAGCCGCATGTTGGAAGCTATAAGCGCGAGAGCATTGCCACTAGCAATATATATCGCGTCTGCACGCTTCTGCCTGCCCGTGCGGGCCAAGCGCGAATTATGGGAGAAGGGGCAGCATAGTAAAGAGCTAGTGGTCCGGGGCGGCTGCGCGGCGGACCGGGCCGGACTGCGAGACCTCTACGGCCCGACCATCACTGCGACATGTGGCCCCACCCTTGGGCCGTCTGCAATGGCTGCGATGCTGACCGCTCTGGACGCTTGCCAAGGAGCGGGGCGGATCCGAGGACCGGCTGTATACGCCCGGCGAGGACAACGTGTACGAAAAGCCGGCGATGGACGCGCTCGGGCTGTAGCCGTCCAAGCTAAGGGTTCATCCGGGAATAACCGAATCGAGTGCCATGCGATTGGCCCGTTTC
>CAXTUQ010000133.1:0-11547 GCA_964247405.1 uncultured Acetobacteraceae bacterium | reverse complement strand
CCCATCGTGTGCTTCAGGTCAGGGCCGCGGTGCTGGACGGGCGCTTTGGCAACCCAGCAACCCAGCTCGCGGCGTAGCGCCCCAGGTTTTTGACACTCCCCAGCGCAATCTCGATCAGGCCCGCAGGCGGCGGCGTTGGCGCCAGCGGGGCTTGCGGAAGCGGGGCGGGCGGAAGCGGATCAGGCTGGACCGGTTCCGGCGCGGTCAGCCGCGGCACCTTGCCGACCAGCTCCACCCGTGCGAACCCTGCCGCCGCCAGGTGTAAAGCAGGCCGCTGGTGATACCATACCGGCGGGCCACCTCCGTCGGCGTCGTGCCCGGGTCCAGGCTCTCCAAGGCAATGGCGCGCTTCTGCTCCACCGCCCAGACCCGCCGCCGGTCGCCGCGGGTGATGAACTCCACCCGGCCGCTCTGCGCGCTCCTACGACCATGCGTACGAGCGTCCTCACCATCTGCAATCTCGAACTCGGGCAGCCGCACATCGTCTATGACCAAGGACAGCACGGTCAATCAGGCCAAACGAATGTGACGACGCCGCTCCGCTTACGCTCCGCCGGCGTCCTGCTCGTGGCCGGCCTGCTGGCGAGCGGCCAGAAGCCATTGGCGCGTGCTTGAACTGACCGCTTGGCCACCTCGACCCACTCGGCGCGAGCCCTCGTACGATCTGCGGCATGGGCATGCGCGGCGCCCGGATCCGCAGCCGCCTCGATCACGTCGCCCACGCGCAACATGACGTGGCCTGCCCGTGCTGCCGGGGTGCCATGGCGGCCATCGGCCATGACGGCTCCGGGTGTCTGGACGCCATCCCCGCCCGTCCGGGCGATGGCGGTGCCGGGCAGGCCCGCTCATGCGTCGTGATGGCGGGGTAACGCCGCCGAACCTGGCCTGACGGCTTCGGCTCGGCGGCCGCGGTGCAAGGAACAGTTCGCCGCGGCGATGCAGGCCGCAACCCGTGCGTACCGCGGCGGGGACGGCCGCAGCAAGGCTCAGCATGCCCTTGTGATGGGTGGGCCATGCGCCGACGCCACGAAGCAGTCCAGTCCGGCCGACATCTCGGCGCGGACCTCGTCAATCGGCCGGTCGCCGGCAAGCGCGATCCAGAGCATGCCGTCTATAAACGCGCTGATGTTGACCGCCGTCTGTTCGGCGCTGAACCTCAACTGGACGCTGCCGCTGTCGTGCATCCTTTGCAGGTGGGCCGCCAGCGCGGACAGATTCTGCTGGAGCAGGGGGCGGCCCATGTCGTGCAGCCGGCCCGACCGCACGAACTCGGCGTTCAGATGCAGGCGCGTCCGCACCACGGTCACGATGTCGAACCCGTGCTGGTCTTCGAAGCTGACGATCATCGCCTTGAACGAAGGCCAGTCGTCGGGGAGGTCGAGCGCCTGCAGGGTGCCGTAGCGCACCGTCTCGGCAAGGATGTCGTCCTTGTTGCGGAAATGGACGTAGAGCGCGCCGGCGCTCAGGTCCGCCCGCTTGCAGATGCTGGCGATCGAGGTGCCCTCCACGCCCTTCTCGGCGATGCACTCGATCGTGGCGCGGAGGATGCGCGTCCGCTGGGCGGTCATGTGGCTGGCGTCGCGTCTGGGCATCCCTGGTTACTATTTCGTGCAGGCCGTGCTTACAACCGCTTGACGGTCCCTATAAAAAACACACATTCGTTTTTTATGTCGCGCCCAGGCCAGGGTCGCGCCATCCACCGGCAGGAGAAAAAGATGGCGCAGCAAGCACGGATAGACCCGGCCGCACTGGACAAGCTGTTCGAGCCTTACGACCGGACCAACGCGCCGGGCTTCGCGGTCGGCGTGGCGCTGCGCGGCGTGCCCGGCTACCGCCGCGGGTTCGGCATGGCCAGCATCGAGCTGCCGGTGGCGCTGTCGCCCACGATCCGGATGCGGATCGGCTCGACGACGAAGCACTTCTGCGTGCTGGCCGTGATGCTGCTGGCCGAGGAGGGCAAGCTGTCCATCGACGACTCGCCGCGCCGCCTGCTGCCCGAGCTGCCCGGGTGGGCCGAGCCGATGACCCTCCGGCAGTTGATGGCGCACACCAGCGGCATGCGCGACGGCTTCGACGTCGTGCTGCACGCGGCCGGTCCAGGCCTGACGGCTGCAGACGACATACTGTTCCGGATGCAGCTTGGCATGGACGACGTGAACTTCGCGCCGGGCGCGAACTGGAGCTACAACAACGGCGGCTACGTGCTGTTGACCGAGATCGTCGAGCGGCTGAGCGGCCAGCCCTTCGCCGATTTCCTGCGCGACCGCATCCTGCGCCCGGTCGGCATGAACGACACCATGCTCCGCCCGCTCGACACCGACCTGGTGCCCAACAGCGCCACCCTGCACGTTCCGACGCCCGAGGGCGGCTGGACCCGCGGCGTCTTCGGGGTCCGGCAAGGCGGCATGGGCGGCATCGTCTCGACGGCGGACGACATGCTGCTATGGCTCAAGCACATGAGCAACCCGGTCGTGGGCACGGCCGCGACCTGGGCCGAGATGCGGACGCCCGTGGGCGGGGACGGATACGGCCTGGGCCTTACGATGGGCGAATACCGCGGGCTGCGGACCGTCCACCATGCCGGCGGCGTGGTTGGCGGCTCCAGCCAGATGCTCAAGGTGCTGGACCACGAGCTTGACCTGATCCTGATGACCAACGGCCGAAGCGGGCTGGACCTGTATCAATTGGTTGACGCCATCATAGACGCCTGCATCACGGACCTGCCGGCCAAGCCGGCGGCGCTGACCGATGCGGACGGCGCCCCGGCCAGCGGCGTCTTCCACTCCCCCGGCACGGGCCGGGTGATCACGCTGGTCGAGCACGAAGGCAAGCAGGCCGTGGACATGGGCGGCATGACCCTGCCGACCTCGCGCAACGAGGATGGCTCGTTCTCGACCGAGATCCTCAAGAGCAACCTGCGGATCACGCCGGTGCGGGCCGGCGACGACATGGTGGCGCTGGCGATCACGGAACACGGCGTGGCCGACCGGCTGGAGCGGGTCGAACCCACCGCCGACGCGGCGGCCGGGGTGCTGCCTGGCCTATATGAGAACGCCGCAGCCGGCATGACCGCGACGATCACCAAGAGCCAGGAAGGGGCCGTGCTGCTCCATCTCACGTGCGAGGTCGGGACGATGGACTACACGCTGATCCCGATTGGGCCGAGCTTGTGGCGGGGCAAGGCCAACTCGGTCCTGCCGTTGATGCCGACGCTGGAGTTCGATGCTGACGGCTTCCGCATGACGACTGGCAGGACCAGCCGCTTTCGCTTCAGGAGGGCATAGCGGTGGCGATGGCAGCTAGCGCCAACAGCAATAGGCCTTGACCCACTTGACTGCGGGGGAAGAAGGCGATGCGGCAACCCAGGGGGCGCCAGGACTACGCTGGCGAACCCCGTGCGGCGCCGCAAGCGGCTCGCGATGGTGATGTGCTTGCGGAAGGGATGGGGCAGGTGGCCGTTGGCATGAGGGTTGACGCAGGCCACCACACCATTCGGCCTGCCCAAGCGGGGAGGGCTGCTGCCGGACATCCCGCACGGCTGGCCCGTCGCAACGGCGCCCTGTCTGCCGGGCCGCATGGGACCCGCAGCGCGTGCGGTCAGGAGGGGAAGGGGCGGCGCGAGCGGCGCAATGGTGCCGGCGCGGACACCGCCCCTGCCGGCACGTCCCAGGGGCCGAGCGTTTCTTTCAGCTTGCGAAGGACGAAGCTGGACTTCGAGTGCCGGATGCCCGGAATGCGATAAAGCCGCTCGCGCAGCAGCCGCTCGTAGTCGCGCGTGTCCCGCACGGCGATGCGGATGTAGTAGTCGTAGTCGCCTGAGATCAGGAACGCTTCCAGCACTTCCGGGATTTGGGCGAGCGCCTGCCCGAACGCGGCCAGCACCTCGTCGGTGTGGCTTTCCAGCACGACCTGGACGATGACCGTTTCGGCGAAGCCGATGGCCGCCGGGTTTATGCGGACTGTGTAGCCGGTGATGACGCCCGCTTCCTCCATGCGCTTGATGCGGTTCCAGCACGGGGTGGTGGACAGGCCGACGCGGGCGCCGATCTCCGCCAGGCTTTGGCGGGCATCGGCCTGGAGGCACGCCAGGATTTGGCGGTCGAGGTGGTCGAGGTCCATTTTCTGCCGAAATCTGATCACATGGAAACCTATTCTGCCATCAGGGAAGGTTTGCAGAAAGACGGAAAGCATTTTTGCCAGGCCGGCCTTATGGTGTGCGGCATGAAAGCCTTGCTCGACGTTCTGAACCTGGGGGCCGGCGCATCCGCCCGTCCTGCCAACGGCGCTGCCGCCCTGCTCGACGCGCTGGTCGCGTGCGGGGTCGAGGTGGTTTTCGGCTACCCCGGCGGCGCCGTTCTGCCGCTTTACGACGCCTTGCACGGCGAGCCTCGGCTGCGGCACGTGCTGGTGCGCCACGAGCAGGCTGCGGTTCACGCCGCAGAGGGGTATGCGCGCTCCACCGGGCGACTGGGCGTCGTGTTCGTCACGTCCGGACCCGGCATGACCAACACGGTGACGGGGCTGCTGGACGCGATGTGCGACTCCGTCCCGGTCCTGTGCGTCGCGGGCCAGGTGGTGACGCCGCTGATCGGCACAGGCGCATTCCAGGAATGCGACGGCGTCGGCATCGCCCGCCCCGTGACCAAATGGAGCTGCCGGCTGGAAGACCCGGACGGCGTGGCCGCAACCGTGCATCGCGCCACCGCCGCCGCCATGGGGGGCCGTCCCGGCCCGGTGCTGCTTGAGTTTCCCAAGGACGTGCAGCTTGCCCTCGCGCGCACGACGGAAGCGCCGCGCCGCCCGGCCGCTGTGCCCGCAGCCCTGCCGCTGAAGCAGTTGCGGGCGGCGGCGGCCCTTATCAGCGGGGCGCGGCGGCCGGTGTTCTATGGCGGCGGCGGACTGGTCAACTCCGGGCCGGCTGCCTGCGACGTCTTCACGCGGCTGGTGCGGCGCACCGGCGCCCCGTGCACGCTGACGCTCATGGGGCTTGGGGCGCTGCCCGCCTCCGACCCGGCCTTCCTCGGCATGCTCGGCATGCACGGGACGGCCGAGGCGAACCTCGCCATGCACCATGCGGACGTGATCGTCTGCGTGGGCGCACGGTTCGACGACCGGGTCACCGGCGACCTGGCCCGGTTCAGCCCAAACGCGCGCAAGATACACTTCGACGTAGACCCGTCCTCCATCAACCGCCTGGTGCGGGTGGACGTGCGGCTGGTCGGCGACTGCGCCGCACTGCTCGCCGGGCTTGAAGGGGCGGTGGACGAGAAGCCGGCCGCTCCTGCGGACTTGGACAGGTGGTGGGCCTCGATAGAGCGGTGGAGGGCCCAAGGCTCCCTCCACTTCGAGCCACGGACAGACGTGATCCTGCCGCAGCACCTCGTGCAGACGCTGGACGGCATGGTGGCGGGGCGGGACGCGATCATCTCGACCGACGTCGGACAGCATCAAATGTGGTGCGCGCAGTACCTGTCGTTCGAGCGTCCGAACCGTTGGCTGACCTCCGGCGGCGCGGGCACCATGGGCTACGGGCTGCCCGCGGCACTCGGGGCGCAGGTGGCGCATCCGGACCGCCTGGTGGTGTGCGTCAGCGGCGACGCGTCCGTGCAGATGAACATTCAGGAGCTGTCCACCGCGGTGCAGCACAGGCTGCCAGTGAAACTTGTCCTGAGCAACAACGGCTACATGGGCATGGTCCGGCAGTGGCAGGAGCTGAACCACGGCAGCCGCTACAGCCACAGCTACACGGCGGCCCTGCCGGACTTCGTCGCGGTCGCCAAGGCCTATGGCTGGGGCGCCCGGCGGGTGGCCGACCCGGCGGACCTGCCGGACGCGCTGCGCGAGTGCCTGGACAGCGACGGCCCGTTCTTCCTCGACGTCGCCGTGGCGGAGCTGAGCAACTGCTTCCCGATGATCGCAGCGGGGGCCGCCCACAACCAGATCATGCGGGACGAGACGACGTACTACGACGCGAAGCTGTAAGAGCACCCGGCGTCATCCCGCCCTTTGCCCCGGTCGTCCGCTGTCATAGGGAGCGCAGGGCCGCGCCGCAGGAGCGGCTCGCAATGACGGTGCGCCGGCGAGGGGTCAGCGCGGATGGCCGTTGGCGCTAATCCGCGAACTGCTCGTTGCCGACCAGTCCGATCTTCGTGACGTTGAGGCGCTGGGCCGCGGCGAGGACGGCGAGCACATGCCGGTAGATCACCAGCTTGTTCGGCTTCAGGTGAACCTCCGGCTGCGGATTCTGCTGCGCCACCTCCCGCAGCTTGTCGTTGAGCGAGGCCTCGTCGGGCACCACGTCGCCGTTCCAGTACACCAAGCCGTCGAAATCGACGTCGATGTTGACCACCGGCGGCGGCGGGTCCACTTGCGCCGGCGGGGTGCCGACCGGCAGGTCCATCTTGGTCGCGTGCGTTTGCAACGGGATGGTGATGATCAGCATGATCAGCAGCACCAGCATGACGTCGATCAGCGGCGTCGTGTTGATGTCCACCACGACATCCTGGTCGTCGTCGCCGCCCGGCGTGAAGCTCATGCCCATGTGACGTGCTCCCTCAGCCGCGCGGCGGCGGCTGGCTGATGAAGGCGAGGTGGTTGATGCCGGCCCGCTCGCATTGCAGGACGATGCGCCCGACCGCCTCGTAGCGCGCGTCCTCGTCGCCGCGCACGTCGATCTCAGGCTGCGGGTTCGATGTCGAGGCCTGCTTCAGCTTCTCGAACAAAGCCTGGTCGTCCGCCACGAGGGCCTGGTCCCAGTAGACATTGCCGTCCCGCGTGACCGCGATCACGACGGTCTTGGGCTTTATCTTGTCGACCTGGTTGACGACCTTGGGCAGGTGGACCGGAACCGTGTGCGTCACGACGGGGATCGTGATGAGGAATATGATGAGCAGCACCAGCATCACGTCTACGAGCGGCGTGGTGTTGATGGTGGACACGAGGCCTTCCTCGTCGTCGCCCGAGCCGAGGTTGATTGCCATGGCGGGGCCCTACTCTCCCACGGCGCGGATCGAGGGCTTCATGGACGCTGCCGGCGCGTCCCCGATCCGGTGCCCGGACAGCAGCAGCGCGTAAAGGTCGGCGGTGAAGCCGCGCACGTTCTCCATCACCGCCTTGTTGCGGCGGATCAGGAAGTTGTAGCCGAGCACGGCCGGAACCGCGGTCGCCAGGCCGATGGCCGTCATGATCAGCGCCTCGCCCACCGGACCGGCCACCTTGTCGATGGACGCCTGGCCGGCGATGCCTATGGCGGTGAGGGCGTGGTAGATGCCCCAGACCGTGCCGAACAGGCCCACGAACGGCGCGATGGACCCGACCGTCGCCAGGACGGCAAGCCCCGCTTGCAGCCGGCTGTTCACGGCCGTGGTCGCGCGGTCGAGCGAGAGGGTGATCCAGGTGCTGGCGTCGATCTTTTGGACAAGCGTGCCCTCGTGATGGTTGGCCGCGGCAAGGCCGGAGCTCGCTATGAAGCGGTAGACGGACCCCTTGCCGAGGCGCGTGGCGCCTTCCTCCGCGCTCGCGGCCGCCCAGAACTTCTTCTGCGCGCTGCGGCTCTGGCCGGCCAAGCCGGCCTGCTGGATGAACTTCGTGATCATCACGTACCACGTGGCGACCGACATCACGGCAAGGATGGCCAGCGTCGCACGGGCGACGACATCTCCGCCCGCCCATAGCGCCTGCAGGCCGTAAGGGTTGTCGGCGTCAGTGGTGACCGCTGGCGCCTCGGTGTTCGCCGACGCCCCCGTGCTTGCCGACGCCCCCGTGCTCGCTGGCGTTCCCGTGCTTGCCGGCGTTCCCGTGTCCGTGGCGCCTGGCGGGGAAGCGGGCGCGGCGGCTGGCGCGTCAGGGCTTTGCGGTTGGGCGGCCGCCGTGCTGTCCGGCGGCGAGGGGGCTTGCGCCGCCACCGGGACGGCGCCGGAAACCGCGGTCAGGAACCCGCAAAGTGCGAGCAGGCGGATAAGCCTCATCGTTTTCGTCTCCAAACGTGTTCAGCCAGGCTGTTTACTGGAAATGGTAGCGGACGCTGCTCTTCGATGCCTCGGGCGTGCCATCCACCGTTGCGGGCCGGAACCGGCAAAGGCTGATGGCGGCAAGCGCGGCGTCGTCGAGTCGTTTGAAGCCGCTGCTGCTTGCAACGGAGCTTTGGGTCACTGAGCCATTCGGCCCGATCGTGACAGAGATCGTGACCGTCCCTGTTTCACCGAGCCGGTCGCTGGCCGCGGGCTTTTCCGGCACGTCGCACCCGGCAGATGCGATCTTCGACGCGCCCGTCCGGACTGGTGCTGCCACCGGAGCGGCCGGCGCAGGGGCCGCCTGCGTCAGCACCGGCGCCTGGCTAGGCTTGAACTCCTGCTTGGGCGGCGGCTTGGGAGACGGCGCCACCGCGATCGCCTTCGGCGGCGGCGGGAGCTGCGTGCGTATCTCCGGCAACGGGATGAACGGCGGCGGCGGCGGCGCAAGCTCCGGCGGTGGCGGCGCTGGCGGAGGAGGCGGCGGCTGAGCCGGCTGCTCCGGCACGATCAGGGCCTTAATGGGCTGGGTGGCCAACTGCACGCCCTGCTTTCCAAGCCCGGTGACAAGGATGTAGATCACCCCCAGGTGGAACAGGATGACGATGGCGAAGCCGCCGATCCTTGCCGCCGGGTTGGGCCGTTCGATCATCTGCATGAGGATTGCCCTTGCAACGCCGTGCGTTCAGCAGCCGGACGGCAGGTTCGATTTGACAGGCAAGCTGCCGTTGGATTGTGCGTTGAGCCTTGCCCCGCCACCCGCACCGCTGCCGCCCATGCGCCGGACTGGGGCGGCACCGGAGACGCCGCTGTTGCTGCGATGCGCCGCGTACCCACCGTCTAACCCGCGCCGCACGGTGCCGACAAGTCTGTCCAGGCCAACTTCCACCGGCAAGCGGAACCCTGCCTTCGCCGCGCGGCGAAGGCAGGGTTCCGTTCCCGGCTCCGGCCATCGGACCGACCGGCAAGAGCTTATCCTCGGTCATCTTGGGCCATCGGGTCCTCTTGGGTCCAGGGTGAAACCTCCCAGCGCAACCTGATCCGCCTGCTTCGACGGCATTCAACCGGTGCACCGCCATCAATGACGGCCGTCCACCAGCCAGGTGGACACCGTTGGGACAGGGAGTAGCATGAACGTCACTAACGGGTCACCTTAGCCATGCTTCTTATGTCCCAGCAAGGAGCATAATGTCCTATCAAGGATTATGCCAGTGAACGCCACCATCAGCCTCCGACTCCTCCGCGTCGTCGCACCGGCCGGGCTTGCGGCCCTTCTCGTCACGGCGCTGCCACACCCACCTGCCAGGGCACAGGAGGCCGCGGCCCGTCCTGAGGTCGGGCATGCCCTGGAAGCCGCTGAGGCGGCCATCCGCCAGAAGCAGTTCGACACCGCACGCGCCGAGCTTGCCAGGGCGGAGGCCGTGCGCAACCAGACCCCCTACGAGGCCTCCGCCATCGAGGAACTGCGTGGCGCCCTCGCCCAAGCAAGCGGCGACGCCGATGGTGCCCTCAAAGCCTATCAGCACCTGCTCGCAGTCCAGCAGATGACGCCGGCGCGGAAGGCGCGGATGGAGCACACCGTCGCGGCGCTGGCGTTCGTGAAGCAGGATTACGCCCTGGCGGCCGACTTCGCGGCGCGCGCCATCCACGACGGCGACATGGACCCGGCGCTGCCGCTCCTGGTCGCGGATGCCGCCTACCAGGGCGGCGACTACGGCCGGGCGTACTCGCTGACGCTCGGCCAGGTGCAGGCCCTGCAGCAGGCCGGCAAGAAGCCCAGCAAGGCGCAGTTGCAGACGCTCGCCAGCGCGGCCCAGAAACAGGGGGACAACGCAGCCTATGGCAGCGCCTTGGAGGCACTGGCGACCGACTACCCCGACCCGTCCTCGACCGCCGCGCTGTTCGCCTGGGTGCAGGCCAAGCCGGGGGTGGCGGCGCGCTACGCCGGGGACATGATGCGGCTGAGGCGCAAGCTCGGCCTGATCGCGACGTCCCAGGACTACGTAGAGGCCGTGCAGCTTGCGCTCAGCAACGGCTACCCCGGCGAGGCAGCGAGCCTCATCGCCGAAGCCGACTCGCGCGGCATCTTCGGCAAGGACCCGCAGGACACGCGGCAGCAGCGGCTGAAGGCATATGCCGCCAAGCAGCTTGTTGAGGACCAGAAGGGGCTGGAGCGCGCCAGGGCCGAGGCCGCCGACGCGCATGACGGCCAGCTCCTGGTGCGGACCGGATACGACATGGCCACGCAAGGCGACGCGTCCGGGGTGGCGCTGATCCAGCAGGGCATCAGGAAGGGCGGCATGGCCCGTCCCGAGCAGTCCAAGCTGATGCTGGGAGAGGCCTGCGCCCAGACGGGCCGGAAGGCGGAGGCGCTCGAAGCCTTCGCGGCCGTCGGTGGGACGGACGGCTCTGCCGACCTGGCGCGCCTTTGGACGATTGCCTTGAGGCAGGGCGGCTGAGCGCGGCAACCTAGACCCTGTTCGGTGCAGGTAGAAGCACCGAACAGGGTCTAGCCTTTGTTTCGGCGAGCATTTGTGCGGATCAAGTGAAGCCACTTGATCCGTACATGCTCTATGCGCGCGCCTCCGCCGCCTCGTCGCGCGCCACCTCGTCCACCATCCGTTCGTAACGGCGCATGGTCAGCCAGAAGATTGCCCCCCCCGCGCAGCAGGAGGCGATCGAGATCAGCATCATGGCCGCGAGGAGCGGACGGCCCGAGGTCCCCAAGGCGTCCGAGACGAGGCCGACCGTCAACGGGCTGAGCGCCTGCGCCAGCAACTGGAAGATCGCGATCAGGGCGAAGATCCGTGCGCGGACGTGTTGCGGCGACATCCGCTGCAGCATCGTCGGATACACCATGTTCATGACCATCACCAAGGTCAACTGCACGGCCAAGGCCCCGTACAGGAAGCCGAGGCTGGTTGCGAACCCGATGGCGGCCGAGAGCGGGACGCATCCGAACAGCAGCCAGGCCAGCGCCACAAGGGGCGTGCGCGTGCCGAACCGCGTTTCCAGCCAACGGATCAACGGCGTTCCGACCGTGAAGCCGGCAGCCACCGCGGCCAGGCTCACCGCTGCCAGCCATTCCCCGCCCTGCTGCGGGGTCTGGCCGAAGTAGCGCGCGGCGGACACGGGAAGCCAGACGTCTATGGCCTGGGAACCGAAGACCACCGCGAAGACGCCCAGGAAAACGCTGAACTGCGGGACGGCGTGCCGACGCAGGAACAGCGCCAACGGGAGCGCCGGGCTGGCCGCTCCATGCCCCGGCCGGGAGGACGCCAAGCCCGAAGCCCGGCGCGGCATCGACAGGACCAGCACCACGGCGACCGGCAGGAACATCGCCGCCGCCACGAACGCCAGCCGCCAGTCGGACAGCGCCGCCAGGCCGGACGGCAGGTAGGCGCGCATGAGGTTCCCCAGCCCGATCAGGTAGCCGGCCAGGAGGACGCCGAGCGAGCTGCCAAGCCGGGCGCCGATGACGAAGACCGAGTTGGCGACCTGCAGCCGCCCCGCCGGGAACAGGTCCGGGAGCATGGCC
>CAXTUQ010000132.1:0-11557 GCA_964247405.1 uncultured Acetobacteraceae bacterium | reverse complement strand
GCCTGCAAAGGCGCCGGAACCCATGACGCCGTGGGCAGCAGCGCCGGGGTGGCGGCGAGCTGGCACACGGGGCAGAACAAGCAGTCATGCGCGGACGGGAGGGCCGGCTTGCCCGCCGGCTCCGGCGCGGCTGGCCCGACATCGGCATGGCAGATGGGCACCCCGCCTAGCATCTGCGCCAGGGCAGCATCCTCGTCGGCGGTCTCGGCGGAAACGGCGTAAGCCGGGACGGTCAGGCGCAGCGCAAGCAGCAACAGGGCCAGCAGCGTGGCCGCCCGGTGCCGTCGCGGAGGAAGCCGGATGCTCATCGCTTCCGGGTCATCGCATGGCAGATGCCGGACGTGCAATGGTCAGATGCGTGAACCGCCCACGGGCTACAACTCGCCGCGCCGGGCCATCTGCCGGATGCGGTCGCCGGTGCGGCAGGCAATGGCCTGGATGGTGAGCGACGGGTTGACGCCGCCCACCGTCGGGAACACCGAGCCGTCGCAGACCCACAGGTTGCGGATGTCCCAGCTCCGGCAGTCGGCATCGACGACGCTGCTGCGCGGGTCGTCTCCCATGCGCGCTCCGCCGTTCAGGTGGCAGGTGTCGTCCTCCTGCCGCCAGATGTCCCGGGCGTCCACCGCCTGCAGCACCTGGCCCATGAAGTCCAGCGAGTGGCCGATCAGCCGCTTGTCGTTGTCGCACCAGGAATACGTGACCCGGGCGACCGGCAGGCCGTACTGGTCCTTGTCGTCCGCGAGCGTCACGGTGTTGCGCTCCTGCGGCAGCATCTCGCCCACGACCTTCAGCCCGACCGTGTGGTTGTAGCGCTCCATCTCCGACATCAGCGGCTCGCCCCACAGATGCCGGGCGGAGAACTGCGTATTGGCCCAAAGCTGCGGCAGCGGGCCTTGGCTCATGTAGCAGTAGCCGCCGTGGAAGTCCTTGTTGTCGTCGTAGTTCCAATGCTCGGTGATCGCGAGCGACGGCGGGCCTTTGTAGGAGCGGACCTCCTGCTCCATGACGCCCCAGACCGCCTGGTTGGCCTGCACCGTCAGGTACTTGCCGACCAGCCCGGAGGAGTTGGCCAGCCCTTGCGGGAACCGGCCGGTCGCGGAGTTCAGCAGCAGCCGCGGCGTCTCGATGGCGTAGCCGGCCACCACCACGTTGCGCGCCCGCTGGAACCGCCACCGGCCTTCCCGGTGGTAGTGCACGCCCGTGGCCAGCCCGTCCGTGCCGACCTCGACCCGGCCCACCATGGCGAGATCGCGGATTTCCGCCCCCGCGGCGATGGCCCGGGGAATCCAGGTCACAAGCGCGCTCTGCTTCGCGTTGGTGGAGCAACCCAGGGTGCAGAAGCCGCGGTATACGCAAGGCGGCGCCTGGCCGCGCGGGGCGGAGACGGTGGCGAGCGGGGTTTCCGTCCAGGAAATGCCCATCGCCTCGCAGCCCTGCGCCAGCGCAAGTGCTGCGGCGTTCATCTCGTGCGCGCGGTAGGGATAGCGCGGGCGGCGCGGACCCCAAGGATAGGTGACAGGGCCTGAGATCTTCAGCGCCTGCTCCACCTCCGTGTAGTAGTCCCACATTTCCCGCCAATCGAGCGGCCAATCGAAGCCGTAGCCCAGGGCGGTGCGCGCCTTGAACCACTCGGGGCGGAAGCGCAGCGAAACCATGGCGAAGTGCACGGTGCTGCCGCCCACCGCCTTGCCGCTGTTGTTGGAGCCGAGCTGGACCGGGTTCTCTCCGTCGCTGATGCGGTCGTCGGTCCAGTACAGCTTGGTCTGCTCGGCCTCGTCCGAGGCGAAGTCCTCCAGCGGCCGGAAATACGGCCCGGCGTCCAGGGCGACGACGGAGAAGCCATGCTCGGCCAACTTGCACGCCAGCGTGCCGCCGCCCGCGCCGGTGCCGACGATGACGAAATCGACTTCATCCGCGTCACGGTGCTCGCGCATGGACACCCAGCCGCCGGGACGGAACACGTCGGGCGCACGGCCGCGGATGGCGCGGGGAGTATGGAGGGGGTCGTCAGACACGCCGGTTCTCCCGCCGGGCACGGTCCTCCCCGCCCGGCTTGGCCTCGGCGGCTTCCCACGGGTCGCGCTCGTCGTAGCCCATGCGGACGTAGCCGCGCGGGCTGGCCGGGCCGCCAAAGCCGATCTGGTTCCAGGACTCCGGGTGCGAATAGTAGGCCAGCACGATGTCATGCCCCAGGCGCTGCTTGAAGAAAGTCTTGGGGGGCATCCCGCCCCAGGCCTCGTGCGTCAGTTCGCCCGCTTCCATCCGGCGCAGCAGCGCATCCTGCTGGTCCGGCGGGAGGGCCGCGAACCCGGCGCCGTGCGCCTGCTTCGCCTCCGCATCCAGCGCCAGCAGGCCGCGGCGCCAGGCCTCGTCCTCGCGCGGCATGTCCGCGCCGCGGAAGCCGTCCGACCGGCCTGTGGCGAGCTTGTGATCGACCAGCGCCGCCACCGGCACCGCCGGGCCGCCACCCTGCGGCACCAGCCGCGCCGCGACCGCCGCGACGGCCGCGAACTGCTCCGGCGAGAAATGGCGCGGCCGGTCCGGGATGGCGAGCCGCGCGTCCAGCACCCGGCGGGTCGCCTCGTTGAACGAGGGCGTGTCGCGCTTGCTCATCACGTCGTAGCCGGGGAAGCGACCAAGAGCACGTTCATTCATCGGGGTGGTCCTTCAGCAAGCCCAAAGCGGCCAATCCGGCGAGCGCCAGGCCGGTGAAGGCGGGGGGCGCCGGTATGGGCGGCCCGTTCGGGACGTTCTGGCTCCAGTTGCGCCATCCGCCCATCATCCGCTGCACGCCCCAGGCATGGAAACCCACGCCCGCCACGCCGAGGACCGCGGTGAGCCGCAGCCACCAACGGGTCAGCCAACGGTCCCGCCGCGCCGGGCCGAGCGCGGTGCCGGCCAGCAGGACGGAGGCGACGGGCGGCACCGTGACGGGCAGGAACATGGCCGGGTTCTGGAATGCGCCGCGGAAGTGCAGCATCCCGGCCTCCCCCACCGTACCCAGGATGCCGACGCCGCTGAGGGCCGCCAGCGCACGTCCCGCCGGCAGCTCGAACAGCCGGGGCGCCGTGCCCGGCGGATAGTCGCGCACCCGCTCCGCTGCGACGCCCAGCACACCGGCCAGGAAGATCGCCATGGGCGCGCCAAGCGGGGCGCCGTAGAACAGGTTCTGCCAAACCAGGCGCCCGGGGCGGCTGAGCACATTATAAAGGTGGAACCCGGTGCCCGCCACGCCGGTCAGCGCCGCCGCCGCGTAAACCCCGTCCCGCGCCCGGTGGCGGCTGCCGCGGCGGTCGGACATGCCGTGCGCGCTGCCGGCCAGGGTCAGCGCGGACACGGCGAGCGGCGTATACATGGCAGGGTTGCGGAACTCGCCGCGCCAATGCTCCACGGCGCTGTCCAGCAGCACGGAAGCGGCCAGCGACCCGGCGGCGCGGTTCAGCCGCCGGGCCGCCTTCACCGCGGACGCCTCACCGAGCGGCGGGGAGGACGGGACGGACGGCAGCCGCGCTTCCAAAGCATCCAGCTTGGCGAGGACAGACTGCAACGTGCTCCGCTGCGCTTCGGCCAGCATCGGCATCTCCCTTCAAATCCGGTAGGCCGCGGCGTCGGCGCGCTTGAATTCAAGGCCCAGCCCGGGCCGCGACAGGTCCGGGCGGATCGCGCCGTCCCGCGGCGCGGGTGCGCCGTCGAACAGCATGTGCTCGATGCGGACGTGGTCATGGAACCATTCAAGGTGGCGCAAGCCCGGCGCCGTGCAGGCCACGTGCAAGTGCAGCGCCGGCGCGCAATGGCCGGACAGCGGGGTGTGGAACGCCTCGCACAGCGCCGCCGCACGCAGGAAGCCGGTGATCCCCCCACAACGGGACGCATCCGCCTGCATCACATCCACCGCGCCCACCGCCAGCATGGCCCGCGCGTCGTCGAGGGTGTAGATGTACTCGCCGGCCGCGACCTCCATCGGCGCGGGAACATGGCCGCGCACGGTACGCAGGCCGTCGAGGTCGTCGGAGGACACCGGCTCCTCGAACCAGGTCACGCCCTGTTCGGCGCACAGCCGGGCAAAGGCGACGGCCTGCTTGGCCGTCAGCGCGCCGTTGGCATCGACGAACAGCTCCGCACCGTTGCCGATCGCGTGCCGGGCCACGTCCATGCGGTGCGGGTCCTGCTCCAGATGGGTGCCGACCTTGATCTTCACGGCGCGGCAGGCGTCCCGCTGCACCCAGCCCTGCAACTGCTCCCGCATCTGCCCGTCAGCATAGGTGGTGAACCCGCCGCTGCCGTAGATCGGCACCATCTCCCGCGCCCGGCCCAACAGCGTCGCGAGCGGCACGCCGAGCAACCTGGCTTTCAGGTCCCACAGCGCCGCATCCACGGCGGAGATCGCGGTCGCCGCGATGCCGGACCGCCCCAGGTTGCGCACTGCCCGCTGCATGGCCGCCCAGCACGCCGGGACGTCCATCGCGTCCCGGCCCCGTATCGCCTCCGCCAGTGCGCCGGATGCCAGTCCGGCGGCCCCGGCGTCCGTATAAGAGTAGCCCAGCCCAGTCCGGCCGCCAGCCTCGACCTCCACGACCACCAGGGTCGTGGCGGTCCAAGCGAAGGTGCCGTCCGCCTCCGGCGCATCGGTCGGGATGCGGTAGGCCTCGGCGCGCACGGCGCCGAGCGTGGCCTCGGACGCCACCGGACTCTAGGACTTGCCGCCGGGCAGGACGGAAGCCAGCATCTCCTTTGCCGTGTTCACCAGCACGCTGCCCTCCTCCGGGTCGCCCTTCAGCAGAGTGGAGGTGAACGCACGGGCCTGCGCCAGGGTGATATGCGGCGGCAGCGGCGGCACATTGGGATCGGTCCGAATTTCCAGCACCACGGGCCGGTCGGACGCCAGCGCCTCGTCCCAGGCCGGGCCGACGCGGTCGGGGTCATCCACGTAGATGCCGCGCAGCCCGATCAGCTCGGCAAACTTGTGGTAGGGCACGTCGGGCAACTGCTGCGAGGCGTCGAACTTCGGGTCGCCGTTCATCACCCGCTGCTCCCACGTCACTTGGTTCAGGTCCTGGTTGTTCATCACCATGCAGATCCAGGTCGGGTTGGCCCACCCCTTCCAGTACTTCTGCACCGTGATCAGCTCGGCCATGTTGTTCATCTGCATGGCGCCGTCGCCGACCATGGCGATCACCGGGCGGTCGGGATGGGCGATCTTGGCGGCGATGGCGTAGGGCACGGCGGCCCCCATGGAGGCCAGTCCGCCGGACAGCGACGCCATCATGCCGTGCCGCATCTTGATGTCGCGCGCATACCAGTTGGCGCAGGAGCCGCTGTCGCTGGTCAGGATCACCCGGTCCGGCAGGCGGGGCGACAGCTCGTAGAACGGGCGCTGCGGGTTGACCGGGCTGGCCGAGTGCATGGCGCGGTCCTTGATGGTCTCCTGCCAGTCCTCGTTCCAGCCGGCGATGCGCTCGCGCCAAGCGCTGTCGGCCTTGGGCTGCAGCATCGGCAGCAGCAGGCGCAAGGTCTCGGCGGCATCGCCGACCAGCGGCACCTCATGGGGTAGCGCAGGCTGAGCATGTCCGCCTTGATGTCGATCTGCACGCCGCGGGCGCTGCCCTCTTTCGGCAGGAATTCCGAGTACGGGAAACCCGACCCCACCATCAGCAGCGTGTCGCACTCGGTCATCAGGTTCCAGCTCGGCTTGGTGCCCAGGAGGCCGATGGAGCCCGTGACCCAGGGCAGGTCATCCGGCAGCGCCGCCTTGCCGAGCAGCGCCTTGGCGCAGCCGGCGCCCAGCCGGTCGGCCACCGCGATCACCTCGGGTGCCGCCCCCAGCGTGCCGGCGCCGATCAGCATGGCCACCTTCTTGCCCGCGTTCAGCACCTCGGCCGCCCGGCGCAAATCGGCCTCATACGGCACGACCTTGGGCGCGGTATAGCCGATACCCGAATGGGTCGCGCCGTGCTTGCGCGGCGGCTCCTCGTACGGCTCCTCCTGCAGGTCGTTGGGGATCACCAGGGCCGTCACCCGCCGCTCGCTCTTGGCGATGCGGACGGCGCGGTCCACCAGGTGGCGTACCTGCGCCGGCACCATTGCCTGTTGCACAAAGGCGCCGGCCACGTCCTTGAACATGCTGACCAGATCCAGCTCCTGCTGGTAATGCGCGCCGACCGCCGTGCGCGCTTGCTGGCCGACGATGGCCAGCACCGGCATGTGGTCCAGCCGCGCGTCGTACAGCCCGGTGATCAGATGCGACGCGCCGGGGCCGGAGGTGGCGAGGCACACGCCCAGTTCGCCGGTGAATTTGGCGTAGGCGGAGGCCATGAACGCCGCCATCTCCTCGTGGCGGACCTGGACGAAGTCGATCTTGTCCGTGCCGAAGCGGTTAAGCGCGCCCAGCAGGCCGTTGATGCCGTCGCCGGGGTAGCCGAACACGCGGCGCACGCCCCACTGGTGCAGACGGTTCCAGAAGAAGTCGCTGACGGTTGTGCTCATCTCGCTCCACCTGCTGCTCTGCGCGGCGTTGGCACGCCGCCGGATTGGACGGGGTCGATCACCTTCAGGCGGCGCGGCACGGCGCGACGGCCGCCTCTCATAGTGCCAAGACGCAAGGTGCCGCGGGCGGTTTCAGACACGGGATTTTTTATGAAGGGAGACGCGGCAAGCGTGCCGCCATTCGTTCAGGCGACCTCGGGCGACGGATCGTCGGTGGCGAACTCGATGCCGGCATAGACCTCGGCGAGCGGCAGATCGACCCCGATCTCCGGCATGGCCAGCACGGCGTCGCCCGTCACCACGTGGCCGGTCCAGTCATCGCCGGCGCGCGAGAACACGGTTGCCGCCCGGCGTGCCTGCTCCAGCATGACGTAGCGCCGAATCGACGGGGTTTGCCGGTACTCCTCGTTCTTCTCGATGCGGTCCGTGGCCGCCGTGCTGGCCGAAAGCACCTCGAACACCGCAACCAGCTCGGGGATCACGTCCGTGCCGCGCGGCACCGGCGAGCAGGTCACCGTTGCGTCCGGGTAGCGGATGCGGCCAGCGACCACGATCTTCAGGTCGCCCCGGAATGCGCGGCACGGCTTGCCTTCCAAACGCCGCCGAAGAGCCTCCACGAGGTTGGTCGCAATCTCTGAATGCTCGACCGTGCCGCCCGTCATCGCGACAGGCCGGGTGCCGTCGAACTCGTAGCGCAGTTCCTGACGGCGCTCCCAGGCGAGGAACTCATCCAGCGTCACGGGCCGGCGAAGGGCGACGTTCATGGCGCGCAGCCTAACACGGCGCCGACGGGGTCGCCCAGCGTGGACTGCTTCCCCCCGAGCGCGCCGGCGCATCACGAGAATTTTGTCCGCATTCGGCCCGTTCGCCCAGACAGAATCTCCGCCAATCCCGTCTTGGAAGGCCGGTGCGGCCTCCCCGCCGCGCGGCCTTCCCGACATCCCTACCCGGCATCAAACAGACTGTTGTCCTACTTTCGTAAACCACGCGCTCCGTGAATGGGCAAATGACGGCTCCGGCGCGCATTTTCCCTTAATCGCGGTTGCGCACTTAAGTAAATCCGTTATTGCACCCAGGTCATTACATTGATGACTGTGCAGAAATCCCTATGGGAGCAACATTGCCCATGTCTAACAAGATGCCACTCGGAGTATATGCCGGCAGTCCGAACGGGAATGATCCCGCAGCAGAGTCGGCGTTTGACAATACGATGAACGATTTTAGTTCAACGATAGGACAAACGCCGCAGTTCATCGATACGTTTGCCGATTTTTCGGGAAGCTGGTCGAACATGGTTACGAGCGCGTCATGGAATGCGTGGTCGCAAAGCCGGTCTCCCACGGCGCAGAACCTCACCCCCGTGGTCGCGGTCGGGCTGGGCACCAAGGGCGACAACGGCCCGGGCACGCTGCAGCAGATCGCCGCCGGGGCGCATGACGACACGTATCGCGGGATCGCTGAGGCGTACCGGGATGCCGGCTACAAGACCATCGACATGCGCATTGGCTGGGAGATGAACGGCAACTTCATGCCGTGGTCGATGGGCAACACGACAGACAGCGTCAACCAGTGGAAGGCCGCGTTCGCGCATGTGGCCGACGTCGTGCACAGCGTGTCCGGCATCAAGGTCAACACCGTTTGGAACCCGAACCTGGCCAACAACAACCAGATCGACGTCAGCACAGCCTATCCCGGCAATGACAAGGTCGACATCGTTGCTCTTGATATTTACAGCAAGACTTACAAGTACGACTCAAGCGTCAGCGACTCGCAATATTACAACAATCCCAGCGCCAGCCAGTACCATCCAGACGGCACGTCTCCGTCTCAATGGGGCCTCGCCCAGACCATCGCCCTGGCCTCCGCGCACGGCAAGCCGGTCGGGATCGGGGAGACCGGCGTGGGCGTCGGTGACAGCACCGCCTTGCCGGGCACGATTGCCGCCGACTTCTCGGCGCCGGGCGCCCCGCCGCTTGCCTTCGTCAACGTCTGGGACGTGCAGACCGGCGAGGGCGATTGGCAGTTCACCGGCGGGCATGACCCGGCCGCCGGCCAAGCCTGGGCCGCAGCGTTCGCCAGCGGAACCAGCAATGCGCCCGCGCCCGCGCCAGCCAGCGCCCCAGCTGCTGCCCCGGCCAGCACGTCGAGCACGGACACGAGCGCCAACGTGCCCGTCACCACGCAGACCCTCAGCACCTACAACGGTTCGGTGATCTTCCTGAGCCCGGACGGCAACCGGGCCGAGGCGGCTTGGGGGCCGATGGACGTGGCGGGGGATGCCGGGTCCGACCTCTACGTCGTGCACCCCGGGGACGCCCAACTGACCGTCGAGAACTTTTCCGCCGGCAAGGGCGACGTGCTGAACATCTCGCCGAGCCTGCAAAGCACGTTGGCGCAGACGCAGGTGAGCGGCGGCACCGTGCTGAGCTTCGGTGACGCCAGCAGCACGGGCAACGTGTTCCTGAAGGGCGTCAACTCGGTTGATTCCTCCAGCATCGTTTGGGGCTGACGGGCGGGCGGCAGCGGCCTGCTGCCGCCCCACGCTGCCACCCCGGTTGACGGAGGCGGGTCCGTTTGGATGGGTACGACCGCGGAAGAGCACGATCTCGTGGGACACGGTGCAGTGCAACAAAGTTGTTGGCTCTCTGCAAGAAACCAATTAAGGTCGCCCCATCCTACTTAGCCAATGGTTGCAAACAAGATGACGGCCACGCCAAAGTTTCCGCTTGGGGTCTACGTGTTCGACCCGAGCGCGACGGACCCTGCCTCTGAGGCTTGGTTTGAGAACCAGTTCAATACGTTCACGGCAGCCATGGGCACCAGGCCGCTGTACATGGATGCGTTTACGGATTATTACGTTGACTGGTCGCAATGGGTGCCGATCGAGGACGGCACGGCGCGGTCCTGGGCCGCGTCGCCGGTGCTCGGCGGCGTGACGCCCGTGATGAACATCCCGATGGCGACCAACTCGGACTGGAACAACGCCGACCAGGTGTTCAAGGACATCATCGCCGGCAAGCATGACGACGTGTTCGTCGGCCTGATCAACTCCTGGAAGAAGGTCGGCTACACCTCGGTCGATGCCCGAATCGGCCCGGAGATGAACGGCACGTTCGAGCCGTGGTTCATGGGCAACGACCCGGCCACCGTCGCGGATTGGACAAAGGCTTTCCAACATATCGCGGACCTCGTGCACTCGGTGCCCGGGATCACCGTGCGGACGGTCTGGAACCCCGCCGACCTGAATTATACCAACCAGCCGACCGCGTCCGCCTACCCCGGCGACAAGTACGTCGATGTGATCGGGGCCGACATCTACAGCGCGATGTACCCGGCCCAACTCTATGATTGGGACAAGAACGACGGCACGGTGGACACCAGCCTCCAGCAATGGTTTTCCGACCCGGTGAACCGCGAGCACTACTGGGCCAACCCCAACGCGACGGAATGGAACCCGAACGGCTACGACCCCGGGCAATGGGGCTTCAAGCAGGTGCTGGCCTTCGCGAACGCACACAACAAGCCGCTCGGGATCGCCGAAACCGGCGCGGGCGGCGATGGGACATCAACCGGCCCAGTGGACGATCCCGACTTCCCGAAATGGCTATACAGCGTGCTGAGCCTGCCCGGGGCGCCCAAGGTCGATTACGTCAACATCTGGGACATCAACCCCGGCGACGGCAACTGGCAGTTCACCGACGGCACCAAGCCATTGGAGGCCGCGGCGTGGCGGCAATACTTCGGCGTGCCGGCGTCGGCCCAGGCCAGCACGGTCCCGACGCCGCCCACGGTGGGCACCGGGCCGGACACGCTCGTGCTCGCGATCGCCGAAGACGCCTACACGGGCGACGCGCAGTTCACCGTCAGCCTCGACGGCAGCCAGCTCGGCGGCGTGCTCACCGCGCAAGCGTTGCACAGCCTCGGACAAGGCCAGAATTTCACCTTCAACGGCACCTGGAGCGCCGCCGGGCCGCACGTGGTCACCGTGTCCTTCCTCAACGACGCCTGGGGCGGCACGGCGTCGCTTGACCGCAACCTTTACGTCGGCGCCGTCACGTTCGACGGGACGGCGCAGCAGGCCAACGTGGAGCAGAGTTCGGCGGGGTCGCTGAACTTCGGGGTCGGCACGGCTGCGACCTCGGTCGCCTTTGCCGATTTCTCCAACACCCGGTTCGTGACCGCGCTCAAGCCGGGAAACACCACCGAGTTCGGCAACTGGAGCACGGGCCTCAAGGCCAACATCTACCAGTGGAACAACGCGGGCGTCACCGGCATCGGCGCCGACAGCTTCGACACCGTGCAGGCCGCGACCCTGACGGACGGGGCCGGCGGCTCCTTCGCGCTCAACAACTTCGACGAATCCAACGCGACCCTGAGCGGCGGCCCGACCGCCGCAGGCAGCGCCAGCACGCTCTCGATCGACAACGCCATGCGCGGCTCGCTCGCGTTCGGCTCGGGCAATTACAACACGGTGATCAACGTCCGCTCGGCCTTCGCGGATGCGCCCTACAACGTCTTCCACATCAGCACGGGGACGGGAACCGATGCGCTCACGCTGAACGGCGACTCGGGCCGCACCACCGCCGTCGTCAGCCTGGGAGCGGGTCTGGCCGGGATGAGCTTCATCAACGTGCTGAACGCCACCGTGACCGGCGGATCGGGCGCCGCGACGGTGCTGTTCGGCAGCGGCAGCGGCACGGGAACCGTCACGGCCGGCAGCGGCACCCTGGACGTGACCGGCGCGGCCGGCGCGGACATCTACGCCGTGCATGCCGGGATCGGCATCATGATGGTTGAGAACTTCTCCCTGGCCAAGGGCGACACCTTGCAGGTCGACAAGGCGCTGCAGCCGTCGCTGGTGGAAACGCAGCAGGCGTCCGGGGTGATGCTTTCCTTCGGCGATGCCACCCACGGCGTGCTGCTGAAAGGCCTGACAACGCTGGCGCCGACCAACATCACCTGGGTTTAGCCCGGCGCCGGGCTGCCTCGCCCCGCTCAACGCCCGGTCGTCAAGCGGGGCGTCCTGTTGTCAGGCATGGGCCGGGACGGTGAGGGCGAAGTGCTGGGTGGA
>CAXTUQ010000131.1:0-11605 GCA_964247405.1 uncultured Acetobacteraceae bacterium | reverse complement strand
CCCCGGAGGCGTGCGAGCGGGCGGGGCCGGGCTGCGGGCGGCGCGGACCTGCTTGGAGGTCTGCGGTGCATGCGGCCCGACCGTGCGCGGGGAGCAGGCCGAAGCCGCTCCGCGGGGCGCCGCTTGGTGCCGGGCTGACCCGGCTTCCGTCCCGGTTCAGGCCGCAGCACGCCCGAGGGGACACGCGCCGGCACGGGCCGGGGCTAGCAGAGCTCTCCCTTGACGCTCTCCGTCATGTCTCTGCTTCGTCGTGATCCCGGTTGTGTCTGCCCGATGTTCGGCCTTGCGCACATCTCCCCCTGTTTGATCCGTGCGTGACGTCGGAGCAGCGCGGCGGGGTTGCCCTGCCTTGGTCTTCAGGCCGTGTTCGATACCGCGTCGGGCATCGTCCTACGCTTCGGCCGCGGGGGCGGGACTTCGCAGCCGTCGAAGTACATCCCGGTCGCCCAAAGCGCGCAGCCTCCCCACGACAGCAACGCATCCCCGTTAGGAGGCCAGTTGAACGGCGCGGCGGCCAAGCCCCCCAGCGTCAGCGACAGCGCGAGCAGCCGGCCGAAGTGGCAGACGGGATTGCGCCGGATCGGGTTCGGCCGTGGCAGCGCATCCCGGCTGTTCAGGACGCCGCCCACGTAGATGAAGCCCGCGATCCCAATGCTGGACGTGATTTCCACGGCGCGTCCGGCGAGCAGGCCCTGGGCATGCAGGAGCACGGCCCGGGCGATCTGCGCGGCGACATAGAAGGCGTAGCACGGGATCGCCGCGTGCGCGACGTCGCTGACCTGCAGCCGGTTGACCATCGGCTGGAACACGCGGTCGATCACCGCGTCGTCAACGGTGTGTAGGATGGTCATGGGAACGTCCTCGTCCTGGTCGCCGCATCAAGGTGCCGCGTCGGGTGACCCTTACAAAGGGCCATGCCCTTTGGAGAAGCGTCAGGTTTCGGAACTGATTTGTGCATTGGAATGCTTTCCAAGCGTCATGATCCGTCGTGCCTTGGCCCAGCGGACGGGACCAAGCGTGGTTTCGCCAGCCGCGTGCGCGCGTTGCCACTCGCGGAACAAGGGCGTAGGCGCCAGGTTCACCGAAACCGGGGTACGCCCTGTGACGCCGCGCAAATCGCTTCGCGATTTCGATGGGACCAGACCAAGGCGACGCAGTTCGCGGCACGCCTGCTTCACCCGGCCATAGCGTTCGTGAGGCAGGGTCGGGCAGGTGTAGGTGCCGCCGCGCAGCAGGATCTCGACGATCTCGCCGCGGCTGCGCGACATATGACCGAGTATCTCCTTCACGGGTGCGCCTCGGCGGACAGCAGGGATGCGGTGCCGCGCCCGTCCGCTGCGGGCGGCGGGTGCCTGGCCAGCAGCCGGGCTCCCTCGGCCCGCTCGGCCGCATCATGCTCGCCTGCCGCGCGCTGGCGGTAGTGGTCGAGCAGGCCCGACCGCCGCAGCCGCCGGGCGATCTCCCGCTCCACGTCACGCCAGACGGGGTTGGCCGTGGCGCCCGCGGAGTAGCACAGCACCTGCTCGCCGAACTTGGCCTTGCCGCGGGCCGTGGCGAAGTGCTCGATCCAGAAGGCGTGCAGGGTGTAATGGGTCGGCAGTCCGAAACACTGCACCAGTTGGTTGTAGAAGCGCTGCGTGAACTGGTGGCGGGGGCAGTCCGAGGCCAGGAAATGCAGCGTGTGCCGGGCAAACCAAGCCTTGGTGCTGGCCGGGGTGAAGCGGGTCGGCGTGAAAGCCGAGGCGTCCAGTTCCGGATGGCTCAGGACCTGCACGACCGAAGCGGGCAGTCGCATCCGAAACCGGGTCACGGCTCGCATCCCATGTCAGCCGCGTCATCGGCGGTCGCCGGGACGGCCCCGGACGGCTCGGAGGTGGGCCTGGTCCGCTTGTCGACGACGCGGAGGAAAGCCTCCTGGCCGAAGCCGTTCCGTGCGTATGCCTTGCCGTAGCCGCGCGGCTTGCGGTCGCCCTTGCGCAGCGAAATGGAAACCTGGAACGAGGCGTCCGGGTACGCCGCGCGCAGGCGGTGACCGAACCCCATCACGGCAGCGCGAATGTCACCGACGGTTGTGACCGAAGCCATCTCGCGTCCGAGCGACGGGCCGAACAGCTCCATCGTCTTGGCGCTGTACTGGTCGCCCCGTTCGATGGCGCCGGGGATGGTGCCGAGGGTGATGGTGACGGGCATGGTGGTCCTCGCGGCGTGCGCACGGCCGCACGCGGGCACCCGATGTGCGCGCGCCGGCCGATGCGGATGGGAGTGCAGGGAGTGCCCCGGTGGAGGTGGGAGCCTGGCGCAGCGGCGCCGAACGGGTCAGATGGCCGGCGGCTCCAGGTCCGGAGCGGTAATCGGACCGGTGCCGTGCTGGGAGGCGTATTCGTCGATGGCGATATCCACCGCTTCCTCAGGTTGGACGCGCCCGTCATAGGCGTCGCGCCAGTCGCGCGACGGCAGGTCCAGCACGCCGCAGCGGAACGTCCGCATGGCGTGGCGGCTGGCGACGCGCAACCAGCCATAGAAACCCAAATGCCCGGCGGCGTGGGTCCAAAGCGGATCGGTGACTGTCTCCGTTGCGCGGCCGATCCCCGCACAGCCTTGCAGCCGGAACGGCGTTTCGGGTCCGCCCCAGTCGGCCACGGACGGAAGAGCCGGCACGGGCGTTGCCGTTGCGGCGCCGGTGCCGGGCGGCGCATGGCAGGTCGGATCGGCGATGTGCTGGTCCCAGCCGAACAGCGACCCGGCAAGCATCGCCGCGACCTGTGCGCCGGTCGGTGGCTTGGACCGCGCCGCGTTAAGCTGCTCGGGCGTGCAGGCGGTCTTGACGGGATGGTAGCCGTCCTCGCCGCGAATGATGAGGATGGTTCCGCCGGTCGAAGGATGGCGGGCGAAACACAGGGCCGGCAGCTTCGCCAAGGCAGGCGTGATGGTTGGCATGGGAGGTCTCCAGGGCTGGAAACAGCGACGGCGAGACCGGAGCCTCGCCGTGGCAGGGTGGATGGGGTTGGTGGCGTCGGGCCGGACGGCGGCGCGGCCCGTCAGCCGGCGAACGGCAGGTCGAGCAGCCGTTCCAGCCGCGCGATGTCGTCGCGCAGCCGCCGCATGCGCGGGCCGTAGCTGCCTTCGAGGCGCATGGCGGCATCGAGGTAGCGCTGCCACGCCGCCCGGTCCCAGCCGCGGCGGTCGCCCGGCAGGGAGGCCCAGGGATCGCCTTTCGCGGCGGCGGCTTCGCAGGCCTCCGCCATCTGCGCTTCCAGGTCGGCCAGGCGCGCGCGGCGCAGCGCCACGTTATGGCTGATCACCTCGCGGCTGAGCTTTGGTAAGCGTGCGACCGGGGCATCTTGACTGACCGCGTTCGACCCATTGCAGACATCGGACCGTCCACGGCACAAGACTTCTTGGTCACCTATGGGTCGGAAGGACAGATGTTTCATGCAACGCCGCTACGCGACTGCGGACGTGTTCACCACGGAGCCCCTGGGCGGCAACCCCGTCGCGGTCGTGCTCGACGCCGAGGGATTGACGGTGGCGCAGATGCAAGCGCTTGCCGCCGAATTCAATTACGTCGAGACCACTTTCGTTCTGCCGGCCGCCGACCCCCGCCATACCGCGCACGTGCGCATCTTTACTCCTGATCGCGAGGTACCCTTTGCGGGTCACCCCAACGTCGGCACCGCCTTCCTTCTCGCGCGGGAGCGGATCATGGCGGGTGGCGCGCCGCCCGAACAGTTCGTGTTCGAGGAAGCCGCGGGACTCGTTGCGATCGATCTCATGCACGAGGGCGGCGCGGTTGTCGGGGCTGACCTCCTCTCGCCGCAGCCCCTGGTGCGGCATGCGGAAGTCGACGCGGCGCGGGCGGCAGCCTGCCTTGGCTTGACGGAGGACGACGTGTGCACGGACGCGCACATGCCGCAGGTGGTTTCGGTGGGCCTTCCCTTCCTGGTTCTCGAACTAGCCTCGCGAGAGGCGCTGCAACGGGCGCGGCCCGATCGGCGCGCCTACGACGCCCTATTTCCGCTCGACGGTGCGCGCTCAGTCTACGCCTATACACGCGATGCCGGGGAGGATGGGGCGGAGCACGGCTGCGATCTGCACTCGCGGATGTTCACCTGGCGCATGGTGGAAGATCCTGCGACGGGCAGCGCGACGGCCGCAGTCACCGCGCTCCTCGCGGAATTACGCGGTGTAGAGGTGCGGCTTCGCGTGCGTCAGGGGGAGGACATGGGGCGACCGAGCACGCTGCTGACGCGCAGCGTCGCCGAGGACGGAGCGATCAGAGCGCGCGTCGGCGGACGATGCGCCGCCATGTTCAGCGGCGTGTTCAACCTGCGCTAGGTCCGCTTGCCACCCGGATCGGCGGTAGAGTTTGCGCTTGCTTCCAAGGCAGTAACTCGTCGAGACGCTGCTGCGGGTGTCCGTCCACCATTTTGCTCAGCACGTCGCGCAGCCAGGCATACGGCTCGACCCCGTTCAGCTTTGCTGTCTATGCCGACCGGCGAACTATGCCGAGCGGAGCGACTTTCTCCAGCATGCCTGATGGGTGGGCTGTTATTGGCTCGGCATAGTTCGTCTTTTGCCTCCGCTACCAACAGCGGAGATGAGGACGATGACTGCAGAAGAGTACTTGAGCGGGAGCCGGCTGTTCCGGCATCTCAAAAGGGGGCCGCACGAGCAGCTTGCAGAGTTCTACGCAGCGCGTCTCCTCAAAGATGGGCTTGGCCGACAGGGCCTATGGCGATCTTTGAACTTGCTGGCCGACCTCATGGGATGGATTGCGAGCAGCGGCTTGAGGCTGGCCGACTGCAACGAGTGCATTGTCGAGCGGTATCTTCGGCATCGGGCCAAGGGGCGATCCATCCAGGCCGGCGACCGGGCTGCGTTCAAGCGTTTGCTGTCGGTGCTCCGCGAGGCGGGCACGATCGCGCCGGCGGCGCTGCCGCCGCTGACGCCGCATGAGCAGATATTCGAGGCGTTCGGCCGCCATCTGCGAGAGGAGCGCGGGCTGGCGCCGAAGTCCATCGTCCGTCACTTGCCAGTTATTCGCCTGTTCCTGCGCGAGGTGTGCCCCGGCGGTGCTGGCGACCTTGGCAGGATCAGCCAAGAGAGCGTCACCCGCTACATCGAGCGCCATGCCCGGGATGGGAGCGCAGGCACCGGCAAGGCCATGTGCTGGGCGCTGCGCGCGTTCCTCCGATACCTCCATGGCAAAGGGCTGAACCCGCTCGCCCTGGCCGGTTGCGTGCCCTCCATCAGGAGTTGGAGGCTCGCAAGCCTGCCGAGCTACCTGTCCGCCGCGCAAGTTCGGACGGTCCTCGACAGGTGCGACCGAGCGACCGCTCTGGGCAGGCGGGACTACGCCGTTCTCATGCTGTTGGCGAAGCTCGGCATGCGGGCTGGCGAAGTCGCGACCCTTGTTCTGGACGACATCGACTGGCGCTCCGGCGAAATGCTCATCCGTGCCAAGGGCCGACAGCGCGCCAGGATGCCGATCCCTCCGGATGTCGGCGCAGCCATCGTCGCTTACCTACGTGACGGCCGCCCGAACTCGTCGTGCCGCCGGCTGTTTCTCCGGACGACCGCGCCCAACGTCGGTTTTGCCTCCGCCAGCGCGGTCACGATGATCGCCAAGACCGCCATCGAGCGTGCCGGCATCCGTGGCTACGCCCATCAGGGCGCCCACCTGTTCCGCCACAGCCTTGCCACCGAGCTTCTCCGGTCCGGCGCGACCTTGTCGGAGATCGGCCAGCTGCTTCGGCACGAGAGCCATGACACGACGCGGATCTACGCAAAGGTGGATGTCGAGGCGCTTCGGACATTGAGCCTGCCATGGCCGGGAGGCGTGCAATGACCGACCTGCGCTCCGCGCTTGAGCGGTATCTGAGCCTACGGCAAGGGCTCGGGTACAAGTACCAGCATCAGGCGCGACGGCTCGCCGATTTCGTCGCCTTCATGGAAGCACGCAACGCCACGACCATCACCACGAGGCTGGCCATGGAGTGGGCGACGCTGCCGCCGGGGCGGCACGCGTCCTGGGCCTTGCGGCTGACCGATGCGCGCGGTTTCGCGCACCACGTCGCAAACACCGATCCGAACACGGAAGTGCCGCCCGCCGGGCTGTTGCCGGGCCTGAAACGTGCCAGGCCCCATATTTACAGCGACGCGGAAATCAGCGCGTTGTTGATGGCGGCGCTGGCCTTGCCGCCCGTCGACGGGTTGCGCCGCTGGACTTACCATTGCCTCTTCGGGGCGCTCGCGGTGACAGGCATGCGCTTGTCCGAGGCGACGGGCCTTCAGCGCGGCGACGTTGATCTCGAGGGCGGTGTCTTGACGGTCCGGCAAACCAAGTTCGGCAAGTCGCGCCTCGTTCCCCTGCATTCGACGACCCGTGTGGCTCTCCGCGGCTACGCCGAACGGCGGGATGCTCATCTCGGATCGCGCTGCGGCCCATGCTTCTTCGTCGCCGAGCAGGGCGGCCGATTGCTGCACCAATACGTTCACCGGGTTTTCTGGCGGCTGTCCCGGGAAACTGGCCTGCGCTGCCCAGGTGATCATTCCGGGCCGCGCGTGCACGACTTCCGGCATCGGTTCGCGGTCCGCACGCTCCTCGGCTGGCATCGCGAGGGGACCGACGTCGAACAACAGCTTCCGGTACTGTCCACTTATCTCGGCCACGCATGCGTGCGCGACACGTATTGGTATCTCTCGGCCTGCCCGGAGCTGATGCAGGAGGCGGCGCGGCGCCTCGATCAGCGATGGGAGGCCGCGTCATGAAGCCGGGCAGCAACATCGCCACGCTTGTCGAGCGCTTCTTCACCGATCGGCTCGTGCGTCAGCGCAATGTCAGCGCCAACACGATCGCATCCTACAGGGACACGTTTCGGCTGCTGTTCAGATTTGCGCAGGCACGGCTCCGCAAGCCGCCATCGGCCTTGGCGCTCGACGACCTGGATGCGCCGTTCATCGGCGCGTTTCTTGAGGACCTGGAGGTGAAGCGGGGCGCCGGCATCAGGACGCGCAACCTGCGCTTGACCGCCATCCGCTCCTTCTACCGTTTCGCATCCTTCGAGGAGCCGGCCTGCAGCGCTCTGATCCAGCGCGTCCTCGCGATGCCCAGCAAGCGACATGACAAGCGTCAGGTGCATTTCCTGACACGGCCCGAGATCGAGGCGATCCTTGCCGCTCCTGACCGAACGACATGGCTTGGCCGCCGCGACCATGCCTTGTTGCTGCTCGCCGCCCAGACCGGCTTGCGCCTGTCCGAGCTGACCAGCCTCGACAGGGACGCCATCCATCTCGGCACCGGCGCCCACGTGCGATGCCTCGGCAAAGGTCGGAAAGAACGATGCACGCCGCTGGCCGCGCACGCTCGCGCCGCCCTCAAGACATGGCTCAATGAACCGGCGCGACGCGGAGCAGCAGCGTTGTTTCCAAACCTGCACGGAGGCCGGCTCAGCGCCGACGGCATCCAGTCGCTGCTGGCCAAACACGTGCGCGTCGCCGGCGAGACGTGCCCATCGTTGACGTCGAAGCGGGTATCGCCGCACGTGCTGAGGCATAGCGCGGCTATGGAGCTGCTGCAGGCGGGCGTCGACTGCTCGGTGATCGCATTGTGGCTCGGCCATGAGTCGATCGAGACGACGCAGACCTACTTGCACGCCCACCTGGCCCTGAAAGAAGCAGCCCTGGCACGGCTCACGCCATATGAGCGCGGAAAGCCAACCCGCTTCCAACCCAACGACCGTCTGCTCGCCTTCCTGGACGCGCTGTAGAGGGCCGAACTATGCCGACTGGTGCCGGAGCGAAACTCTTCCGACAGCTCGCAAACACAATCGAAAGAAGAACTGCGTCCGGGTCCGCTCGGCATAGTTCGCCGGTCGGCATAGACCTGCCTATGCCGCGCGGGGCATAAGGCGGTTTCGACCAGAGATCCAACCACTGCCCAGCGTCGGGCACCCCCATCGCTGCCGGCGAACAAAGAATTCTTTCTTGATAAAGCAACAGGCCTGATCGATCGCTCGACCGGGTTGGTATCAAGATCGACGCGGCCATCGTCCAGGAACCGGCATAGCTCCGGCCATCGGTTGAGCGCGTAGCGGATCGCCTCGGCCAAGCGGCTGCGTCCGGGCAAGTGCGCCAGCTTCAGCTCCAGCCAGAGCTTTAGCGCCTCGACCAAGGGCCGCGATTGCTGTGACCGGACCCGCTGCCGCTCTGCCGGCGGCTGGCCGCGGATGCCGGCCTCGATTTGGTAAAGCGCTGCGATCCGCTGCAGCGCCTCGCCCGCCACCGGCGAGCCGGCCTGGTGCAGCTCATAGAACCTCCGACGCGCATGCGCCCAGCAGGCCGCGAGGGTGACGGCGCCCTCGGCCGCCAGCTGCTCGAACCCGGCATAGCCGTCCACCTGCAGGATGCCGCGGAAGCCGGCGAGATGCTCGGCCGGGCGTGCCGCGGTGCGGTCGGGCGCATAGCGGAACACTACGGCCGGGTGGCCCAGGCCACCCCAGGACCGGTCGTCCCGGGTGTAGGCCCACAGCCGCCCGGTTTTGGCCTTGCCCCGCCCGGGATCGAGCACCGGCAAGGTTGTGTCGTCGGCAAACACCCGCTCGCCCGCCATGACGTGGGCGACCACGCGGTCGTGCAGCGCTTCCAGCCACCAGCAGGCCGCGCCCACCCAGTCCGACAAGGTGGAGCGGCTGATGGCAAGCCCGTGCCGGTCGAAGATCTGGCTTTGCCGATACAGCGGCAGGTGGTCGGCGTAGCGGCTGACCAGCACGTGCGCGATCAGGCCCGGGGTGGCGAGGCCGCCGGCCAGCACCCGCTCCGGGGCTGGCGCCTGCAGCAGGGTGCCGCAGGCCCGGCAGGCGCACTTGGGCCGGGTGACCCGCACCACCCGGAGCTGGGCGGGGATCCAGTCCAGCATCTCGCTTGTGGTCGAGCCGGCGTCGCTGAGCGCGCCCCCGCAGTCCGGGCAGGCGTCGTGCGGCACCGGCAAGCTCTTCTCGACGCGCGGCAAGTCAGGCGGCAGTGGCGCCCGGTGCGGCGGCTTCTTCGGCTTGCACGGCTCCGTCGCCTCCGGTGCCGGCGTCGGCTTGCGCGCCTCCGCCCGGGCCAGGTCGGCTTCAAGGTCCTCCAGCCCGAACGCCATCTGGTCGGGGTCGAGCTGCTCGGAGCGCCGGCCGAAGCGTGCGCGCTGGAACTGCCGGATGATCAGCCGCAGCCGCTCGGCCTCGATCTCGCCCTCGTCGAGGGCAACCGCCATGTCGCGCACCAGCTGGTGCAGCAGGGCGATGTCCGTGGGTAGGTTGTCGAGCGCAATCCTCACACGCGGAGCGTATCAGCCCGGCCCCGGCTGTACAAGCAGAAAGGCACGGCCTACCCGGCCAGCATGGGCTGTCGCGACCGGACCAAGGTGCGCCATTCCAAGCCTTCCAAGAGCATCGAGAGCTGAGCCGGGGTGAGCGTGATCGAGGTCGTGCCGTCCGGCGAGGGCTGCGTGGACGGCCAGGTGAACCGGCCCTGGTCCAGGCGCTTGTAGAACAAGCACATCCCGTTCTGGTCGTAGACCAAAATCTTGATTTTGTCCGCGCGGCGTCCCCGGAAAATGAAGATGTGGCCGCCGAAGGGGTCAAGCTTCAGCGTCTCCTGCACCAGCAACGCCAGGCCGTCAAAGCTGCGGCGCATATCGGTCGCGCCCAGCGCCAAGTGGATGCGCACGCCCGCTGGCACAGTGATCATACGCCGCCCTCCAGCGCCGCCAAGAGGGCGTGCAAGGTCCGGGCGTCTGTCTGGGCGTGGAAGCGCACGCGACGGCCGTTGGCCAGCACGACCTCAACCGTGTCACGGGCCGGCGCGTCCGCGGCATTGCACGGCGCGGGCGGCGCCGGGTCGGGCAGCGCAGGCGCCACTTGCACGGCCGCAAACATCGGGGCCGCCGCAGGCGGCTGCCGTGGCTCATGCTGCAGCACGGCGTGGCCCTGCCGGACGCGGACGGCGAGTTCTTGTTTCCAGTGGTAGAGGACGCTGGGCGTCAGCCCCGAAACCCGCGCGAACCGGTTGATCGACATGCCCGAGCGCAGGGCGTCGATGACGATCTGCTGCTTCTCCTCCTCGGTCCAAGTCCGGCGAAAGCGAGGATTGGTGAGCAGGTCCACGAGCTGAGCGCCGTCCGAAGGGTTGTCAAAGGAGGGGCTAAAGAACTCTTTAGCCCCTCCTTTGACCTCGCCCCCGTGCGGCTCGCCCTCGACCGTGATCGCGTGGGCGGCTCCAGCCAGCCGCGCCCGCCACTTCCTGAAGGTCTTGGGCGCGATGCCATGGCGCTCGCAGTAGGTTTTCTGGGACACCCCGCTCATCCGACATGCGTCGACATGGGTTTGCCAGAATTGTTCCCGGTCACCCATCGTCCATGAACTCCTGCCGTTGAGTCGTCAGGTGCACCATGAACGCGCAATGCTGTCAGCGTGTCGGCGCCGAACGCTTACGAGCTTTGGATGCGGCAAGGCGGCTGGAGCTGGGGACGCCGGCTGACTGACGGGGACGCCGAGGCGATCCCATGGTCCGTCGCGTGCGGGCGCGCGCAACGCCGGTCGCGGCGGGACCGGCACGGTGCCGTGTCCCCGAGCGGTCTGGGTCATGGTCAGGCTCCTTGGGGTTGCCGTGCCTGCTCATCCGGGAGCAGGTACGGCGTTGGCGGGTCAGGCCGCGGCACGGTCCTCGCTGCTGTCCTTGCGCCGCCGCCGCCGGCGTGGCGGGATGGCCGGCTCGGCATCGGGTTCAGGCTCGTTCTCAAGCCCGCCCGCGGCGGCGTCTATGCGGTCGGTATCGGCCGCCTCGCCTTCGCCCTCCGACAATTCGCGGGCGTCAGCGGTGTCGCTCTGCTCTGGCAGCAACTCGTCGCCATCCAAGCCTTTCTCGCCATCGTCCTCGTTCGGCGGGATGTCTCCTCTGTCATCGGTTCCAGTATCGATTTCGTCTGCGGCCTCCGCCGCCATGGCCTCCGTGCCTGCCGAGAACACCGCCTGCGGGTAGATCCAGCGCCCCTGCCCCACGCGGGCGATCACCGCGCCGCGGGTCGCCTTGCCCGTGGGCTGCACGGGCACGTTCAGGCCCACCGCCACCTTCTCCACCGATGCCTTCGACAGGCACGACAGGAACTCGGGTGTCGCCATGTTCGGCAGGTGGGCGTCCGCGCCGATGGCGTCGCCGGCCAGGTGCGCGACGGAGCCGCTCTTGGACCAGTTCTCGCGGCAAGACAGCGTGTAGGCGAGCATCGCGCGCGCGGCCTGCTGCAGCGCAGCAGGGTCTGACGTGAGCGCGCCGCCTTCCGTCAGCGTGCCCGCGATGGCGGCGCGGGTGTCGTGGTGCTGCTTGCCGTTGGAAAGGCCGGTCTTCACCTCGACGTTTTTGCCGGCCAGCGCCAGCACCAGCAGCGCGATCAGCCGCCCGTCGTCGATCGGCTCGTGGCGCAGCGCCGCGTGCAGCGCGTCGGTGCGCATGTCGCCGATCATCGCCTGGCCCTTCTGCGTCACGTCGGGGCGCGGCTTGGCCGGCAGCGCGGGCAAGTCGTCCGCCGCCCCGCCGTGTGCGCCCTTGCCCGCGCTGCCGGCCAAGC
>CAXTUQ010000130.1:0-11607 GCA_964247405.1 uncultured Acetobacteraceae bacterium | reverse complement strand
GCCGAACTGCTGGCGCGGCCGGAAATCCGCGCGGCCTACCTAGAGGGCGGGCATTAGCGCCCTTCCCCGCCCCGCGGCTTCCGCATAGGGTATGTTACGCATCATTAAAGGAACGCTTGCATGTTTCGCAGAACCCTGGTTGCCAGCGCCGCCGTGCTGGCCGTCACCCTCGCCTGCGCCGCGGCGCAGGCGCAAATCCGTATTGCGACCGTCGGACCGATGACCGGGTCCTACGCCGCGGTTGGCGCGCAGATGAAAGCCGGCGCCGAGCAAGCCGTCGCCGACATCAACAAAGCTGGCGGCGTCAACGGCCAGCAGCTTGTGCTTGAGGTCGGCGACGACGCCTGCGACCCGCGCCAGGCGGTCTCGGTGGCAAACCAGATGGCCAGCCGCAAGGTGGCGGTGGTGGCCGGGCATTACTGCTCCGGCAGTTCGATCCCGGCCAGCAAAGTCTATGCAGAAGAAGGGGTGCTTCAGATCAGCCCGGCCAGCACCAACCCCAAATACACCGACGACGGCAGCTGGAACACCTTCCGCGTCTGCGGCCGGGACGACCAGCAGGGGCTGGTGGCCGGCAAGTACCTCGCGACGACGTTCAAGGGCAAGAAGATCGCGATCCTGCACGACAACTCGGCCTACGGCAAAGGCCTGGCGGACGAGACCAAGAAGTCGCTGAACGCCAACGGCGCCACCGAGGCGCTCTATGCCGCCTACACGCCCGGCGAGCGCGACTATTCCGCCATCGTCAGCCGCATGAAGCAGGCGGGGATCGACGTCATCTACGTCGGCGGCTACCACACGGAAACCGGGCTGATCGCGCGTCAGGCCAAAGAGCAAGGCATGAACGTCACCATGGTCGGTGGTGACGCGCTGGTGACCAACGAGTTCTGGCAGATCGCCGGCCCAGCCGGCGAGAACACGCTGATGACCTTTCCATCCGACCCGCGGAAGCGCCCGACGGCGGCAGCAGCCGTTGCCGAGTTCAAGGCGAAGGGCTTCGACCCGGAGGGCTATACGCTCTATACCTACGGCGCGATCCAAATCTGGGCCGAAGCCGCCAAGAAGGCCAACAGCATCGACGGCAAGAAGGTTGCTGATACGCTCAAAAACGGCAAAGACTGGGACAGCGTTCTAGGGCCGATCAGCTTTGACAAGAAAGGCGACATCACCACGGCGGACTACGTGTTCTATGTTTGGAAGAACGGAAACTACTCCGAGCTTTAAAGCGACAAGTACTGCAGGCCCGGGCATGTCCCGGGCTTTTTTCAGGCTGTGACCGTGATACGGTGATAGGAGCGGCCGAAATAGATCAGGCCCTCATGCGCTTCGCTGGCTTGGATCGCATCGACCTCGCAGAAGAACACGTTGTGGGTGCCGACTTCCGATACCTGGGCAATTCGGCAATCGAATGACACCACGGCATTTGACAGCACCGGCGCGCCCGTCGCTAAGGTGATCCAGTCGGCCTGGGCGAACCGCTCCGGCATCGTGTGCGGCGTGAAGCCGGCGAAGATTGATGACAGTGCCTCCTGCGAGGCGGCAAGCGTGTTGACGCAGAGGACGGCATTGGCCTTGAACGCCTCATTGGAGTCGCTGTTGCGGTTCATGCAAACCAACAACGTCGGGGGATCATCGGTGACGCTGCATACGGCGGAGGCGGTGAATGCGCATCGGCCAGCCGGACCGTCCGACGTGATGACGCTGACGGCGGCTCCTAGCCGGGCCATTGCGTTGCGGTAGCTTTCCCGGTCAACCAACCCTGCACCTCATCTGCATCCGTCAAGATATGGCAAAAGCAGGGCGGGAATGGGAGGAGTCAAACGAAAACGGACGCCCTATGAGGGCGCCCGCTCTGTATCTTCTCGCTTCAGACGCTAGATCTTATCTGTAGCGTCGCGGACCGTGTCCTTTGCACCGCCAACGGCGCTCTCGGTCTTGCCAGCGACCTTGTCAGCTTTGCCTTCAGCTTGCAGCTTCTCGTCGCCAGTGACCTTGCCAACGCCTTCTTTGACAGCGCCCTTGGTCTTGTCCCAGGCGCCCTGCACTCGGTTTTCGTCAACCATGAGTTTGCTCCCTCGCGGCGCTATGCCGCTGCGAAATGAACGCCCCGGCGCGCATCGGGTTCCGTTCGATACACAAGCCTATGAGGCGGAGAGCAGTGGCGCGACCTCTTCCAAAAGTCGCTTTTCCGCATCGACACTCAGGAGCGCCTGGACCGCCGCGGTCCCGACTATCAAGCGCGCGGTCAGCCAACCGCAGAACGCGCCCAGCACCACCCCAGCGGCAACGACGTGGCACGCAACGGGTTGTGACTTATTGCGCCGTGGCGCTCGCCTCGCTGCGCGTCGCGCCGACGCGGGCGGCCAAAGCGGCAGCCATGAATCCGTCCAACGCCCCGTCCAGCACGGCAGCGGGGTTGCCGGTCTCAACGCCGGTGCGCAGGTCCTTCACCAATTGGTAGGGCGCCAACACGTAGCTGCGGATCTGATGGCCCCAGCCAATGTCGGTTTTGGCGTTCTCCTGCGCCGTCGCGGCGGCCTCGCGGCGCTGCAGCTCGGCCTCATACATCCGGGCTTTCAGCATGGTCATCGCCGTGGCCCGGTTGCGGTGCTGGCTTCGGTCGGTTTGGCAGGCCACGACGATGCCGGTGGGCACGTGGGTGATGCGGATGGCGCTTTCCGTCTTGTTGACGTGCTGGCCGCCGGCGCCGCTGGCCCGGAAGGTGTCAATTTTCAGGTCGCTCTCGTTCACCTCGATCTCGATGGTGTCGTCCACGACGGGATAGACCCAGACGCTGGCGAAGCTCGTTTGCCGCCGGGCCGCGCTGTCGAATGGGCTGATCCGCACCAGGCGGTGCACCCCAGCCTCGGTCTTCAACCAACCATAGGCGTTGGGTCCGCTCACCTGCATGGTCGCCGACTTGATGCCGGCCTGCTCGCCCTCGCTCTGCTCCATGAGCTGCACCTTGTAGCCGTGCTGCTCGGCCCAGCGGGAGTACATGCGGGCCAGCATTTCGGCCCAGTCCTGCGCTTCCGTCCCGCCTGCGCCGGAGTTGACCTCCAAGAAGGCGTCGCGGGAGTCAGCTTCGCCGGACAGCAGGCTTTCGACCTCGCGCCGCTTCGCCTCCTCCAGCAAGGTACGCAGCGTCGCCATGCCGTCCGCGACCATTGCCTGGTCGCCCTCGGCGTCGGCCATGTCGATCAGGTCGAGCGTGTCGGCAGCGTCGCCCTCAAGCTTCTGCAATCCCTCGACGGCGCCGGCCAGGCGGTTGCGCTCCCGCATCAAGGCCTGTGCCGCCGCGGCGTCGTTCCACAGCGCCGGGTCTTCGGACAACGCGTTAAATTCGTCTAGGCGCGCAATGGAAGCATCCCAGTCAAAGATGCCTCCTCAGCAGCGCGAAAGTCTGCTTGAGCTGTTGGTTCAAGGATTCGGATTCAGTCGTCATCGCCTGTCGCCTTCGGGACTGCCGCTAATACAGCCCGCCCATGCCGCTGTCGATGCCAAGGCCCGGGTTCTCGCTGACCGTAACGCCGCTGGAGCTTTCGCCGCCGCCGATGGTGCCCTGCGACCCGCCGGGTTCCTGGCCGGGTTTCCACGCATCGGTGATCCGCCCGCTGCCGCTGTCCCAAGCAGCCATCCTCACCCCGTCCGGCACCCGGAACGCGAGAGAGGGCCGGCTCTTGAGCGCTGCCGCCATGTAGTCGTGCCAGATCGGAGCGGAGATGGAGCCGCCGGTCTCCTTATCACCCAGGCTGGTGTTGTCGTCGAAACCCACCCAAACGGCCGTCACCAGGTCGGGCGTGAAGCCCACGAACCAGGCGTCGTTGAAGTCCTGGCTGGTCCCGGTCTTGCCGGCGATGGCGCGGTTCAGCCCGGCGCCCGCCGCGACCCCGCTCCCGCGCGAGACGACGCCCTGCATCATGGTGATCAACTGGAACGTGCTCGCCGGATCGGCTATTTGCTTGCGCAGGTCGGCAAGGACCGGAGGCTTGCCGGCGTCGCCGCAGCCGCGGCAGTCTAGCCCGCCAGCCCGCCAGATCACCTTCCCGTCGCGGTCCTGCACGGAGTCCACCATCGACGGGAAGACTTCCCGGCCACCCATCGCCAGCCCGGCATAGGCGGCAGCCTGGCGCAGCACCGTCGTTTCCACCGCGCCGAGCGATGCCGGCAGCACGCGCGGCATCCCGTCCACGACGTGAAAGGCGACCGCCGTCTGGGCTACGGCCTCCATGCCCACCTTCTCCGCCAGGCGGACGGTTACGAGGTTCAGCGACCGCTCCAACGCGACCCGCATCGGCGTCGGCCCGTTGAAGGGCATGCCGTAGTTGTTGGGCTTCCACTGCCCTTGCGCCCCAAGGTTCTGCACATAAGGCGCGTCCAGCACCCGTTGGCTCGGAGACAAGCCGGTCTCCAGCGCCGTCAAATAGACAAACGGCTTGAACGAGCTGCCGGGCTGCCGCTGCGCCTGGGTCGCGCGGTTGAATTGGCTGGCCTCGAAGCTCCAGCCGCCGGACATCGCCAGCACGCGGCCGGTCGTTGGGTCGAGCGACACGAGGGCGCCCTGCACGGCCGGGACCTGGCGCAGTTGCAGGCGTTCCGGCCGGGCAGACGTGCGGCCCTGCGCGGTGCTCGCCGGCGTCAGCTCCGCCATGACGACATCGCCGGCCTGCAGCACGTCGCCCATGCGCCGCGGCGCCGGCCCCAGCCCTTGGGCCTGCACCGGCCGCGCCCAGGCGAGGTCGGACAGCAGCATAGGGGAGACATGCATCGCGCTGCCGGGGCCGCGGTCAAGCCAGCCGAGCTTCGCCTCGTCGCTCGTGGCCTCAAGCACCACCGCCAGCGTCCATTCCGGCAGCATGCCCGGCGGATGCGGCAACGCTGCCAAGCGGTAGTTCCAGGCGGGCCTCATGCTAGGCCCGCCCTCCAAATGCGCGACGGCGCCGCGCCAGCCGCCGCGGGCACGGTCGTAGGCCAGCAAGCCGTGGCGCAACGCCCGGTCCGCCGCCGATTGCAGCGCGGGATCAAGGCTGGTGCGGACCACGTAGCCGCCTTGCGTCGTCGCGTCGGCGCCGAAGCGGTCAACCAGTTGCCGGCGCACCTCCTCGCCGAACCAGTCGGCGCCGGCGACGGTTTCCGGCCGGCGGAACCCGGCGGGGCGGATCGGCGTCGCCTTGGCGTCGCTGGCCTGGACGGGCGTGATGGCGCGGTCCTCCGCCATGCGGTCGATGACCCAGTCGCGCCGCGCCTTGGCGGCGTCGGGGAAGCGGAACGGGTTGTAGTTGTTGGGCGCCTTGGGCAGCACGGCGAGGAACGCGGCCTCCGGCAAGGTCAGCTCATCCAGGCTCTTGTTGAAGTAGGCCTGCGCGGCCGCGGCAACGCCGTAGGATTGCAGGCCGAGGTAGATCTCGTTCAGATAGAGTTCGAGCACGTGCTCCTTGCTCATGGACTGGTCGATGCGGACCGCGAGGATCAGCTCCTTGACCTTGCGGGCGACCGAGACCTCGTTGCCCAGCAGCATGTTCTTGGCGACCTGCTGCGTGATGGTGGACGCCCCGATGGGCCGCCGGCCCTGGCCGTATTGCATCAGGTCCATCCAGCCGGCGCGGGCGATCGCCAGCGGATCGACGCCGCGGTGGATCCAGAATTTCTGGTCCTCCGCCGACAGGAAGGCTTGCTTCACCACGTCGGGGATGGCGCTGATCGGCACGAAGATGCGGCGCTCGGTTGCGAGTTCGGCGATGAGGCGGCTGTCCCCGGCGTAAACCCGGCTCATGACGCGCGGCTGGTAATGGCGCAGCCCGTCGAGCGTCGGCAGGTCGGCAGCGTAGCGCTCATAGGTCTGCCAGGCGAACAGGCCGCCGGCGACCGCCGTCAAGGCCCCGACCGCGAACAGCCCGGCGACCGCCCGGCGCAGCCAGCGGAACCGTGGGCGCCGCGGCTTCGCCTCCGCACCACCCGACACCGGCGCCCGGCTGCGATCCTCGTTCTGACCGTCCATTAAAGTACCTCTGCCCCAGCCAATTTAGCCGCTCACCCGCGCGCTGCCGCTCAAAAAGGCGTCCACGGCGCATTGTAGCGCCACCGCCACGCGGATGCGATGGTCCGAACGACGCAACGCGGCCTCGTCCTGTGGATTGGACATGAAGCCCATTTCAACCAGCACGCTCGGGATGTCCGCCGCGCGCAGCACCATGAACCCGGCCTGACGCGCCGGGTGCGTCAGCATGCCGATCTCGGGCTGCAGCGCGCCGACGAGGCGGCGGGCCATCCGCGCCGAGCCGGCCCGCGTTTCCTGCCGGACCAAGCTGCCCAGGATGTTGGCGATGGCGGGTGGCACGTCCCGGAAGTTCGGGCCGCCGAAGCGGTCGGCACTGTTCTCGCGCCGGGCAAGCGCCGCGGTTTGCGCGTCGGACGCGGTGTCGGACAGGGTGTAAACGCTGGCGCCGCGCACCCGGGAATCGGTCAGCGCGTCCGCATGCAGCGACATGAACAGCGCGGCCCCCTGGGCTTGCGCGAACCCGACGCGGTCGCGCAGCGGGATGAAGGCGTCACGGCTGCGCGTCAACGCCACCCGGCACCGGCCGGACTGCTCAAGCTGCCGCTTCAGCTCCAGCGCGGCGGCGAACGCCACGTGCTTCTCATAGGTGCCGGATACGCCGATGGCGCCGGGGTCCTTGCCGCCATGACCGGGGTCCAGGACCACGAGCGGCAGCGGAGCGGCGCGCGCTGGGCGCTGTGGCGCGGAGCGCGGGGCGGCATGGGCGGCGCCCGACATGGCTGCCATGGCGGCGAGCAGGGCGCGGCGGGGCAGGACGCAGGCTTGAGCCATAGGATCACGTATCACAGGAGCTTGACGGCCCGCACGCGCTTCTTATGCCCGCTCGGCTGAGCAGCCTTGCAGACACCACCGGATTGCGCCATGTTCGTAACGCTCCGGCGATGTGACAGCGGCGAGACAGCCTGCTTGCGGCCCGGTCCGATTGGACCCGATTGCAACCCTTGTGGCGACCTCGTGCCTTTGCACCGCTGCCCGCGCCGCGCGACCCCGCGCGCCGGGTCCGTCCAGCAGGCCCCTCGCCATGAGGCACCGGGCACATGGACAAGGGCTGATGCCTCACCTGGGCAGCGCCGCCGTTTGCTGGCAGCGCTGGCCCGCTCGCCAGGAAGCCGATGCTGATCGCCGTGCCCGTCCATCCATCATCCGGACTGAACACGTCGCAGCCTGCCCTCGGCCGCAGCGGGACCCCGCCACCTTCTCCCCCCTTCTGCCGCCGCCGCGCCGTGCCTCGCACGCGCGTGCCCTCGGCGCACCGGAGTTCAAGACACGATGACGAAACGCATGCTGATCGACAGCACCCACGCCGAAGAAACCCGCGTGGTGGTGCTGGAAGGTAACCGCCTCGAAGACTTCGACGTCGAGACATCCACCAAGCAGCAGCTTAAAGGCAACATCTACCTCGCCAAGGTCGTCCGCGTCGAGCCGAGCCTGCAGGCGGCCTTCGTCGAGTATGGCGGCGGCCGGCACGGCTTCCTGGCCTTCGGCGAGATCCACCCGGACTATTACCAAATCCCCGTCGCCGACCGGCAGCGCCTGCTGGAAATGCAGGAAGCGGAGGCGCGCGAGGACGAGGACGCCGAGGAGCGCGCCGCGGCCCGCGACGCCGACTTGGCCGCCCGGCCGACCGCCCCCGATGTGGTCCAGGTGTCCGGCGTGATCGACATCCCCGACATGGTTGCACCGGCGAGCATGATGGACGCAGCCATGGAGGCTTCCTACGCCGTCCAGGCCGATCCGGAAGCCGCCATGGAGGCGCTGCCGCCCGGGAACCAGATCGCCCAGGCCGCCGCGGTCAGCCAGGATATCCTCGTCGCTCCGCATGAGGCGGAAACGCTGTTTCCCAATGATGCGCCATTGCCAGAGATCGTCCTCCCGGAACTGCCGGAGGAGGTGGGCGCCGACATGGCGCCAGAAAACACCCCGATAGAGGCCGACGCGGACCCGGCGCCAGTGCCGGAGCCGCTGGCGAACGACGAAACCGCGCCGAACGTCACGGAGCCTGCCGCCATCCATTCCAACGGCGCTGCGTCCGATCAGCCGGTCGAAACGGGTTTCGAGGCGGCCGAGCCGCCGCCGGAGTCGGTCGGCGGCGAAACCGAGGAGCCGCGCGAGCAGCGGGCAACCCCGCGCTTCCTGCGCAACTACAAGATCCAGGAGGTGGTCCGCCGCCGGCAGATCCTGCTGGTCCAGGTCGTCAAGGAGGAGCGCGGCACCAAGGGCGCGGCGCTGACCACCTACATCTCGCTTGCCGGGCGGTTCTCCGTGCTGATGCCGAACTCGCCCCGGGGCGGCGGCATCTCCCGCAAGATCACCTCCGCCGCCGACCGCCGCCGCTTGAAGGAGGTCACGGCCGAGCTGGACCTGCCGCGCGGCATGGGCCTGATCGTCCGCACCGCCGGCGCCAACCGGCCGAAGCCCGAGATCATCCGGGATTGCGAGTACCTGCTCAACCAATGGGACCAGATCCGCGACCTGACGATGAAGTCGGTCGCGCCCGCGCTGATCTACGAGGAGGCGAACCTCATCAAGCGCGCCATCCGCGACGTGTATTCCCGCGATGTCGATGACATCCTGGTGGATGGCGAGCAGGGCTGGCGGGCGGCGCGCGACTTCATGCGGATGCTGATGCCGACCCACGCCCGCAAGGTGCAGTTGTGGCGGGACCCGCAGCCGCTGTTCGTCAAGGCGCAGGTCGAGGCGCAGCTCGACGCCATGCTCTCGCCCACCGTGCAGCTCCGCTCGGGCGGCTACCTGGTGATCAACCAGACTGAGGCCTTGGTTGCCATCGACGTGAACTCCGGCCGCAGCACGCGGGAACGGGGCATCGAGGAAACCGCGCTCAAGACCAACATGGAAGCGGCGGAGGAGGCGGCGCGGCAGCTTCGGCTTCGCGACTTGGCCGGGCTGATCGTGATCGACTTCATCGACATGGAGAACCGGCGCAACATCGCCGCGGTGGAGCGGCGGCTGAAGGACGCACTCAAGAACGACCGGGCGCGCATCCAGGTTGGCTCCATCAGCCATTTCGGCCTGATGGAGATGAGCCGGCAGCGTTTGCGCCCGTCGCTCGCCGAAACCAGCCTGGTCATGTGCCCGCATTGCGCCGGGACCGGCCAGGTGCGCAGCACCGAGAGCGCCGCGCTGCATGTGCTGCGCGGCATCGAGGAGGAGGGTGCGAAGCGCCGCGCGGCAGAGGTGACGGTGCACGTGGCCGGGCCGATTGCGCTATACGTGCTGAACCACAAGCGGGTGCGGCTCGCGGAGATCGAGGCCCGCTACGGCATGCACGTTTCCTTCGCAGCGGATGACACGTTGCTGCCGCCGACGATGCGGATCGAACGCCTGCGGGCGCAAACCGTGTCGGAACTGCCCGCGCCGATCTCGCAGCTCGCCCCGCCTGAGCCGTTCGAGGACCCCGATGAGGAAGTGGCGGAGCGCGAAACCGAAGCGGCTGCCAGTGACGAGGGGGACGACGACGATGCGCCCCGCCCCGGCGAAACGGCCGAGGAAGGCGAGCAGCGCAGCAGGCGCCGTCGCAGGCGTCGCCGCGGCGGGCGCCGGGAGGACGGGGCGGACAACGCGGCCGCCATCAGCACGGGCGCCGCGACCGGGACGCAGGGCGAGCTCAACGGGGGCACCGCGTTGCCGGCCGACGCCACGGGCGATGTTCCGGTCGAACAGTCCGCGACGTACGCTCCGGAAACCGTGCCCGACACCGGCATGGCCGCTGCCGAGATGGCGGCAGCGCCGGTTCTCGGATCTGCCGAACCCTCGGTATCTGAAACCGTCGAAACGTCAGTTTCCGAAGCGATGCCGTCCGAAGCTGCCGATGCCACGGCATCCGAGGCCGCCGGATCAACAGCATCCGAGGCTGCCGAAGCGACAGGGGACGAGGCCGAGCGCAACAAGCGGCGCGGTCGCCGCGGAGGACGCCGGCGCCGGCGGGATCCTGATGACGTGCAAGCGGCCCCTTCGGCTGCGGAGCCGGCTCAGGCGGACGCAGCCGTCCCCGAGCGCGTAACCCCAGCCTACGCCGGACCGACCCCGGCCAATCCGTTTGGCGGCGGCACCGCCTTCGACATCTTCGACGCCATCGAGCAGGCCGAGCAGGAACGCGCTCTTGCCGCCACCGGGGCAGCGCGACGCCCGCCCGAGCCTGCGGCTCCATTTCCCGCAGCGGAGGGTGGCCCGACGGAGCCGGAGCCGGTCATCGCCGAGCCGGTTGCGATGGCGCCGGAAACGGTGTCCCTCGGTGAGCCTGACCCGGCCATCGACAGCGTCGCCTCGGAGTCTGGGCCGGACACCCTGCCCGACGCCGCCCCAGTCGTTGCGCCAGCCGCCACGCCGCCAGTGGCCGAATCCGTCATGGCGACCGGGGCCGAGCCAATGCCCGAGCCGGTCGGCGGGCCGCTGATCGTCCCGACGCTGATCGATGGCAGCGCGTCGCCGGCGGAAAAGCGCCGCGGCTGGTGGCGGCGCTGAGCAAGCGGGATCAAGCGGGCTAATTCAAAAGCGGGGCGCAGACGGTGCGCCCCGCCGCTGTCACGCTAACGGAAGCGGGCCAGCCGGGTGGCCGCCTCGATCATGTCGCCCTCCGGCCCGCAATAGCTGAACCGCAGCGTCCGCGCGCCGCGGGTCCGGTCGAAATCCACGCCGGGGCTGGCGGCGACGCCGGCCTCGGTCAGCATCCGGGCACAAAAGGCGACGCTGTCGTTGGTGCGCGCGCCGATGTCGGCATAAATATAGAACGCCCCGTCCGGCGCCGCGATGTCCGGGAACCCGGCACCGGGCAAGGCCTTGAGCAAATGGTCGCGGGTCCGGCGGTAGCGGGCCACGTTGGCGTCCAGCTCGGCCGTGCAGTTGAATGCCGCCTCTGCCGCCACCTGGCAGATGTGCGGCGCCGAGATGAACAGGTTCTGCGCCAGGCATTCGACCGGCCGCACCAGGTCCTCCGGCAGCGCCATCCAGCCGACGCGCCAGCCGGTCATGCTGAAGTACTTGGAGAAGCTGTTGATCACGACCGCATGGGGGCTGAGCGCCGCCGCCGTGGCGATGGGGCGGCCATAGTGCAGCCCGTGGTAAATCTCATCGGAGATCAGGCGCACGCCGCGCGCGTCGCACCACGCGGCGATGGCGGCCAACTCGTCGGGCGTGAGCATCGTGCCGGCGGGGTTGCAGGGGCTGGCGACGATGAGGCCGTCTGGCGCCGGGTCGAGACGGTCCAGCAGTGCGACCGTCGGCTGGTAGCGCGTCGCCGGCCCGGTCTCGACGACCACGGGCTGCAGGCCGAGCGCGGTCAGGATGTTGACGTAAGGCGGGTAGAACGGCGCCGCCAACGCCACGCGGTCCCCGGGGTCGAAGGCGGCGAGGAAGGCCAACGGAAAAGCGGCGCTGGCGCCCATCGTCACGGCGATGCGGCGGCTCGGCACCGTGGCGCCATACCAATCCCGGTAATGCGCCGCGATCCGCGCCCGCAGCGATGGCCTGCCCAGCGCCTCGGTGTAGCCCAGCGGGTCGGCGCCGCGCAGCGCAGCCGTGACGGCGGCAAG
>CAXTUQ010000129.1:0-11623 GCA_964247405.1 uncultured Acetobacteraceae bacterium | reverse complement strand
AATCGGGATAGGGGGGCACCTCGCGGTGCCACCCCTCCCACACCACCGGGCATACGGGTCCGTACCACGGCGGTTCGGCGGATTAGGCTTTGGTGAACATGTCCATGGAGACCAAGCCCAGAGAGCGGAAGCGAGCCTTATCGAAAGCTCGGTGCATCGTGCCTGTCCGACTGAGCCTCCAAGGCCCTTTCGGGTTCTGGATCATCTCGAAGGCCGCCCTGAGGCTGGTCCCGAGACTGCGCAGGCCGGCGATGCGTCGATGAACCGTCTTCCATTGGACCCACGCGAGGCAGCGCAGGCGTCGTCGGACCCAAGAGTCCAACGATTGAAGCTGCTTCGCTTGGCCGAAACCGAAGTAGCCGCCCCATCCCCGCAAGAGCGGGTTCAGGTCGGCAATCACCTTCTGGAAGCTGACACCACGGGACCGCCGGGTCAGTTCCTTCACCCGGGATTTGAACCGGGCGATGGACTTGTCGGCAATCTGGCGCCGCACCTTGTGCTCTCCGGTGATCGTGAAACCCAGGAAGGACCGTTCCCAAGGACGGGCAACGGCACTTTTCGCTGCGTTGACCTGGAGTTTGAGCCGTCGCTCGATAAAGCGGGTGATGCTTGCCATCACTCTCGTGCCTGCCGCCGCGCTCCGTACGTAGATGTTACAATCGTCTGCGTACCTTGCGAAGCGGTGGCCGCGCTGCTCAAGCTCCCGATCCAGCTCATCCAGCACGAGGTTTGAAAGCAGCGGCGACAGGGGGCCGCCTTGCGGCACCCCTGCCGTGCTGGCTTCCACCAGGCCCCCGTGAAGCACCCCGGCTGTCAGGTAGCCGCGGATCAACCGCAGCACCCGCCGATCAGGAACGCGTGCCGCCACCGCGGCCATCAACCGGTCGTGGTTCACCCGGTCGAAAAATTTCGCCAGGTCGAGATCAACGACATAGTTGAAGCCGGCAGCGACGTAGGCCTGCGCCTGCGCCACCGCCTGGTGGGCGGATCGCCCCGGTCGGAAACCATAGCTGTGCTTGCTGAATGTCGGGTCCCACAACGGCTGGAGCCGTTGCAGGACCGCTTGCTGGATCACCCGGTCGATCACGCCCGGAATCCCAAGGTCGCGCTCCCCTCCGTCCGGCTTCGGGATTTTCACCCGACGCACCGGCTGCGGCTGGTAGCGCCCTTCAAGCAGGTGTTGTTCGATCTCGGGCCAGCGCGCCGCGAGAACGTCCGGCAGTTGACGCACCGTGATGCCGTCAGTGCCGGGTGCGCCCTTGTTGCGCGCCACCGCCCGAATGGCTGCTCTTATGTTCTCTGGCGCACAAATCGCCTCCATCAGGCTGCCCATCATTGCCGGGCTTTCGTGTCCTGGCCTCGCCATGGCTGCATGCACCACCTGGCCCGGAGCGGCGCGGGGCTTCACCCCTGCCGTTCCAGGAAGGACCACGTTTCGTTGGTTTCGCGGTGTTCCTGTGCTCATGAGACGCCGGGTCTACTAACCCTCTCCTTCAACCCCTTGCGGGGACCGTTCGGGCCTTTGGCCGGCGAACCGGCCTACTACGCCCTCTGCTGACTTCTGCACCGTGGTCAGGCGGTCTTGCGGCCGCCTCAGTCCCAAAGGACGCGATGCAGATCTCCTGGGGTAAGTTCAACAGCTTTCCTCGCGCACCCGTCGGATTTACAGCCAAGGCCCTTGATGGATATGGACTTCGCGATTGGGTGCTCGCTCGTCCGACCTTGGTTGCCTCGCTATCCGCTTGCTGTTCGTCAGGTCGCGATTTCGCTCCACGCTTCCTTCAGACGGTCCCTTGCGGTTCCGCCCTTGCGCTTCGCTCGTACTTCACCTCCATCAGGTTGTACAGGGGACTTCCACCCCCAAGCTGCTGGACATGCCCAGCACACACCCCGCGGACCCGCGTCCGCGCCGCAATGGAGCGGGACATCTCCGGGGCGATCGAACTCGTGTCGACAATGACCGTCCCGGGTCGCGCATGGTCGAGAACACCGCCCTCGCCGCAGATCACCTTTTCCGACGCGGCAGCATCGGTCACCATCGTCACAACCACGTCGGACTGCTCGGCCAACTGGCCAACGCTCTCGGCCCACGTCGCGCCAGCGGCCAGCAGCGGCTCGCCCTTCGAGGCGGTGCGGTTCCAAACGGCTAAAGGGAAACCACCGCCCATGATGTTGCGGGCCATTGGGGTTCCCATCAGGCCGAGACCGATGAAGCCAACACGCATGGCGAACTTTCCTTCCTGTTACGGCCTCGTGGCCGAGTACAAATGCTCCGGGTGCGTCGCCCAGAGCCTGACGCCAAAGCTCACAGCCGCCTCGACCGCCCAGCCATGATCCGGTCGAGCACCAGAAACGCGAGAAGCGTGGCGCCGAACGTGATCTGTCGCCCAGCCTCGCCGATGTTCACTGCGGTGAGCAGGCTCACGAGCACCGTCAGCATGACGGCAGCCGCAGCCACTCCGGCATAGGGCGCCCGCCCGCCGGTCAGCGCCACGCCGCCGATCGCCGCAACGACGATGCTGGTCAGGACGTAGGCGTTGCCCAAGCCCAGGAAGGCTTGCCCGACATATCCGGTCAGCAGAAAACCGCTGAATCCCGCAAGGAGGCCGCTGAGCGCATAGGCGGCGACGCGCACGGCCCGCACGCGGGTGCCAGAAAGCAGCGCCACGGTGGGGTTGGCGCCGGTTCCGCACAAGCGCAGTCCCCAGGCGGAACGGGACAGCAGCCACGCCGATGCCATCGCGACCACGGCCCAAAGCACCACCACGTTCGGGACCCCAGCGGTTGCGCGCCCGGCAAGCCAGACCAGGGTTGAACTCGCCGCATCCACGGGCTTGAACAGGGAAACCCCGATGATCAGCCCGCCGTTGACCACGCTCGCGACGGCCAGGGTGGCCACAAGGGGCGGGACACCGAGCACGGCGACGCCAAACCCGTTGACAGCGCCCACGAGCAGCCCGGCGAAGCAGGCCGCAGCGGCGGCAAGCGGCGTGACCGCATTGGCACCCTGCATCACCGCCGCCCCGAGCACGCCGCCCAGCGTCGCCACCGCGCCAACCGATAAGTCAAGCCCTTGGCCGCCGGCGGCGATCACCACCGTCTGGCACAGGCCGAACAAGCCCAGGAAGGCCGCGATCTTGGCCTGGTTGGCGAGCTGGCCGGCTCCCAGGAAGCCCGGCAGCAGCGCCTGGCCTACAAGCAGCAGCACGGCGGCAATGCCGACCAGCAGCGCCGGGCGCCACGCCCGTCCGCTCACGCAATCCTCCGCGTCCGCTGCTCGAACACCATGAAGGCCAGCGCCGCGACGATGACCAGGCCCTTGAAGAACTCCTGCCAGATGCTCGGAATGCCGGCGAAATAGATGACGTTGGCGATGATCCCTAGCACCAGGGCGCCGACCAACGCGCCCCAGGGCGAACCCCGTCCGCCCGCAAGCGACAGGCCGCCGATCACGACCGCCGCGACCGAGGTCAAGGTGTAGGCCTGGCCGAGCTGGGCATCCCCCGAAAGCGTCTGCGACGAAATCGCGAGCGCGGACAGGAAGACCAGCACCCAGGCGGCCACATAGGCCAGCAGCTTGACCCGGCGCACGGGAACCCCGGCCTGGAAGGCGGACGCCGGGTTGCTGCCCACCGCGACGAGCCGACGCCCGAGCCGGTGCCGCCCCAGCAGCGTCCAGCCGGCCATGGCGACGGCCACGAGCAGCAGAGGCGCGGGCAGGCCAGCCAGGTTGCCCGCATAAAGGTCGCCAAACGCGGCATCGATCTCGCCGCCGGGCTGCGGCATAAGTGCGAGGGCCAGCCCGTACCAGATGGCGCCGGTGGCAAACGTGCCGACCAGCGAGGGTAACCCGGCGTAGGCGACCAGTAGCCCGTTCGCCGTTCCCAAGGCCACCGCGACAACCAGCGCGAGCGCCGCGACGCCGCCCGGGCCGCCCACGGCGGCTGCGGGAACGGTGGCGAGCACGCAGTTGAGGAGCGATACCCCGGCGCCCAGCGAAAGGTCCAGCTCCCCGCTCAGCACGATGACGGCCTGCGCCACGCAGACGAGGATCGTGGGCGCAAACGTCGCGATGTTGCTGTCAAGGGAGGCCCTGCCGAAGAAGCCCGGCTGCAGCCAAGCGTTCAGCCCGACGGCCACGGCGAGCATGGCAAGCGCCGGCAGGGCGCCGCCGCGGCGCAGCCCGCCGCCGGTCATGCCGCCTTCCCGAACGCCGCCGCCATTACCCGCCCCTCGCTCATCGCGGCACCGGCCAGCGCCTCGGTGATGCGGCCCTCGAACATCACCAGGATGCGGTCGCAGTGGGCCAGCAGCTCCTGGACATCGGATGCGAAGACCAGGACCGCGCTGCCTTCGGCCGCAAGCCCGCCCAGCGTCGCATAGATCTCCGACCGCGCATGGATGTCCACGCCCTTGGTCGGGTCGCTGAGCAGCAGCACGCTGACCGGCGCCGCGAGCCACTTGCCGATGACGACCTTCTGCTGGTTGCCGCCGCTCAGGGTGGAAACCGGCTGCCCCGGCCCGCTTGCCTTGATCAGCAGGCGGCGGATCGCCTCCTCGGCAAAGGCCCGCAACTCGGCGCGCGGCAGGCGCCAGGGCCGGCGGTCGAGGCTGACGCGCGGGTAGCCGAGGTTCTCGCCCACGGACTCGTCCATGAACAGGCCCTGGCGGTGGCGGTCGTTGGGCACCAGGCAAACGCCCCGGCGGATCATGTCGCGCGGCAGCTTCGGCGCCACGCGCTCGCCCCGGTGCAGGAGGCTGCCGCCGTCCAAGCGCCGGAAGCCAGCGATCACCTCCAGCAGCTCCTCCTGCCCTTGTCCTTGAAGCCCGGCCAGCCCGACGATCTCGCCGCGCTGCACCTCCAGGTCCACGCCGCGCAGGGCGTTGCCGGACCGCACACCCTGGAGGCGCAGCACGGTCTCGCCGACCGTGCGCCGCGCCGGAGGCCGCAGCACGGTTTCGGGGTCGCCGGTCATCAACTCCAGGATGCGCCGCTCGTCCAATTGTCCTGCGGTGTCCCAGGCCCCAACATCGCGCCCGTTGCGCAGCACGAGGATGCTGTCGCAGATGTCCTCCACCTCTTGCAGCCGATGGGAGATGAAGATCACGCCCGCCCCGGACACGGTCAGCGCCCGCACGGCGGCAAACAAGCGGGCGACCTCCGCCGCAGCCAGGGCGGCGGTCGGTTCGTCGAGGATCAGCAGGCGGGGCCGGCGAGACAGGGCGCGGGCGACCTCCGCCATCTGCTGCCCGGCCGCGGTCAGCATCCCGGCGGGCTGATCCACGTCCACCGAAGCGCCAAGCCCGTCGAGCAGCGCCCGCGCCATGCGGCGGGACTCGCGGCGCCGGACAAAGCCGCCCGATCCGCACCGCTCGGCGCCGAGGAACAGGTTTTCCCAAACGGGCAGGTCCGGCGCCAGGTTCGGGTGCTGGTGGGCGATGACGATGCCCCGTGCCGCCGCGGCCTGCGGGGACGCATGGGCAACCTCTTGGCCGTCAAACAGTAGGCGGCCCGCGTCGGGACCGATCTCGCCGGCGATGATCCGCGCGAGCGTGGACTTGCCGGACCCGTTGGCCCCGAGCAACCCGAGCGTCCGCCCGGCCTGTACATCCAGCGCCGCGCCGTCGAGCGCAACGCCGCCGCCGAACCGCTTGGTGATGCCATGCGCGGCCAGCAGGCTCATAGACGCCTGCTTAGGCGAACAGGGCGTCGAGCTGGCCTTCGGAGAACCACTCCGCCAGGAAGTAGCTGTCGGGCTTGTCCTCCATGCCCGCGAGCACCTGCTCCATGTTGTCCCGCGTCACCTGTTGGCGGATCGGGTAGAAGATCGTGTTGTCGGGCTGCGGCTTCAGCTTGCGCCCGGCCACCAGCCGCACCGCGATGCCGATCGCGTTGCGGCTAATGTCTGGCGGGTTCGGCTGCGCGAACGCCTTCATGTCGGCGCCGGAGGCCAGCTCGTTCTTCCAGGCGAGCAGGAACGCCTTTTGCGCTTCCCCGGTCATCACCGGGATCTTGCGGCCCGCGTTCTGAAACGCGCGCAGCACGCCGAGGCCCATGGAGTCCTCGACGAAAGCGCCGTCGATCTCCGGTTGGGCTGCCAGGACGGTTGCCATCGTGCTTTGCGCCTTCGCGTGGTCCCACATGCCGTAGCCGGACCACACGACCTCCATGCCGGGGTGACGCTTGAATACGTCGAGCGCCGCCTTTCGGCGCGCTTCGGCCGCGGGGTGGCCGGGGATGCCGTCCATCACCACGACCTTGCCGCGGCCGTTGAGCGTGCCTGCGATCCACTCCGCGTAGCGCTTGCCCCATTCATAATGATCGACGGTGACGTTGATCGCGTACGGGTTCGTCACCGCCTGGTCGAACGACACGACGGGAATGTTCGCCCGCTTCGCCTCGTTGATCACGCCGTTCAGCGCCACGGGCGAGTTGGCATTCACCGTGATCGCCGAAACGCCCTGGCGGATCATGTTGCGGATGTCTTGGATCTGCTGGTTGGCGTCCGCCCCCGCCTGCTGGACCACCAGCTTGCCGGCCAGGCCGCGTGCCTTGTAGCCGTCGAACTGCTCCTGTGCGCCGGCGACCATCTGGTTGCGCCATTCGGTGCCGAGGTAGCCGTTCGACAAGCCGATCACGGCGTCAGAGGCGGCGCGCGCCGTCCGGGTGCGGGTCAGGCCTGCCGCTGCCGCGGCAGCCGCCGTCATGAACTGTCTGCGGTGCATGTCTTTGCACCCTCCGGGTCAGGATTGGAAGTTTGCTCGGCTTTATGGCGATGGTGATGGCGGGGCGGCGCACCGCCTCGCCGGCCTTCATTCTGCCGCGGCCGCCTGCCCCATGGCGACTCGGCCCTGGAACGGCTTATGGAACTGTCCGTCTTTCATGATCGCGAGCAGCGCGTTGCGGTCCTGCAGCAAGCTGAGGTCGTGCAGCGGGTTGCCGTCCACCAGCAGGATGTCGGCCAGATACCCCGGCGCCACGCGGCCCATCTTCTCCCCCGACTTGCCGACCCAGGCCTCGCCGCCATAGGCCGTCGCGGCCCGCAGCGCTTCCCAAGGCTCGAAGCTGAACAGGTTGACGAAGTGCTCCAGGTCGCGCGCCTCCGTCCCCTACGGCAGCCAGGCGAAACCGTAGTCGCCGAACGGCACGACCTTGATGCCGGCCTTGTGCATCTTGGTCATCACCCCGATGCCCGCCTCAAGCTCGCGCTTGTTGCCGATCATCTCCGCCACGTCGGTGGTGATGCCCCAGTCCTTGGCCTCGTAGGTCGTGTTGTAGCGCGCGGCGATGGCCGGCGAGACGTAATGCTTGTGCTTGACCCGCTCCAGCTGCTCAATCGTCTCGTCGGTCGCGAAGCTCGCGTGGAAGATGAACTCCACGTCGTGTTTCATGCACTGGCGCACCGAGCTGTCGGCGTGGGCGTGGGCGGCCAGGCGCTTGCCGATGTTGTTGGCGGTGTCGCAGATCGCCGCCACCTCCGCCTCGGTCATCGGGTTGTCGTAAGCGGCCATGCGCGGGTAGCAGAAGCTGTCGCCGGAGTTGTTGAACTTGATGAGGTCCACCCCCTCCCGGATCATCGTGCGCACCACCTTGCGGAACTCGTCCGGCCCGTCGCAGATGATCGAGATGGACGGGTGCTTGGCGTCGAGCTGGTTGTCGTCGGCGAGGCCGCCCGTGACGGTCAGCTCCGGCGATCCCGCGAGCAGGCGGGGGCCGGGGATCTTGCCCTTGTTGATCTCGTTGCGGATCACGATGTCGAGCCGCGGCTTGGCCGACGCCGCCCCGATCGCGGCGGTGAAGCCCATGTCCAGCGCCTGCTTGGCGTTGTGCATGGTCAGCAACACGTGCTCCTCGACGGGGAGCGCCGTGAGTTCCGCGACCGTGGTGCCGTTGTTATAGGTCAGGTGGCAATGGGTGTTGACCATGCCTGGCATCAGCGTGGCGCCGCCGGCGTCCACCACCTCGCACCCGTCCCGCGGCAGGCTCTCGCCCGGGCCGGCGACGGCGTGGATGCGGTTGCCCTGCACCAGCACCTCGCCGGGCGCCAGCTCCTTGCCCGTGCCCTCGAAGATCATCACGTCGGTGAACAGCGTCCTTGGCATCGTTGCCTCCGTTTCTCGTTTTCGTTCTGGGCGGCGCCCCGGCCTCAAGCCGCCCCCATGCTCACCCGGTCGGACACCTTGCCGCGCAGCGACGCAGGCAGCGCCTCCGCCGCCACGTCACCGTCGGGGCTTTCGGCGTAGAGAACCGCCGCGTCCAGCAGGGCGGGCGCATCTTCCGCCGCCAGGCCGGAAAAGCGGATAACCATCTTGCCGGGGGTCCGCAGCGCCGCCGTGCAGGGGTGCGGGCAGCCGTTCAGGCACTCGACCGTGCGCACCGCGACCGTGCCGCCCCGCCGCGCCGCGTGCTGCTTCATGGCAAGGGCGAGGCGTTGGCCCGGCGTCGCCTGTCCCGCCGGCGCCGGGGCGTAGCGGTCGCAGGTCATGCAGACGAACACCCGGCCGCCGGTCACGCGCTGGCCCGCTGCGGCTGGCGTTGGCGGGCGTAGAACACGGTGAGCGCATAGTTGACCTGCTTGGCCCGCTCGATGGTCGCCCAGTGCCCGCAGGCCGTCAGCACCTGCAGATCGGCGCCCCGGATCGCGCTGGCCATGGCGCGGCCGACGTCGGGGGGCGCCCCGTCGCCAGTGATCAGCAGCGTCGGGCAGGCGATGCGCGAGAAGTCCGCGCTCCGCGCCTCCGCCAGCGCCTCGCAGTTGCGCGCGTAGCCTTCCGGCGGCTGCGCCATGATGCTTTCCCGCACGAAGGCGGCGGCGGCCGGCTGGTTCACCTTGGTGTCGTCCGCCGTGCCGGCGGCCACGATGGCGTCGGCGATGCCGCGCATCCCCTCCGCCCGCGCCTTCGCCGCCCGGTCGCGGAGCGCCGCGCGCGCCGCCTCCGGCGGCTCCGGGAATGGCCCGATCAGGGCGAGGCTCGCGACCCGCTCCGGGTGCTCCGCCGCGAAGTGCTGGCAGATGATGGTGCCCAGCGAGTGCCCGGCCAGGTGCACCCGCCCGCCGCCGGCCACCGCCTCGCGCGTCACGTCGAGCAGGTCGTCCACATGGCTTGCAATCGAGATGCCGTCCCGCACCGGCGTACGGGCAGAGCCGGCGAGGTCGTAGGCCACCAGGCGCAGGTCGCGCTTGAGCACCTGCGCCTGCGGGTACCAGGTATTCGTGCTGCCGCCGAGGCCATGCACCAGGACGAGGACATCGCCCTTGCCGCCCAGTTCTTCGATGAACCTGCCGCCCTTGTTCGTTTCCCCCATGGGTTCCACTCCTTACTGTGCGGCGACTGCCTCGCGGGCCTCGCCTTGCCGCCCGGCCGCCATGCGCCGGACCGTATTCCGGATCGCGCCGATGCCGGCGATCTCCACCTCGACGACGTCGCCGTCTTTCAAAAAGCGCGGCGGGTCGAAGCCGACACCCACGCCTTCCGGCGTGCCGGTCGCGATCACGTCGCCGGGCGAAAGTGTCACGCTGCGCGAGATGGCCGCGATCAGGGTCGGCACGTCGAAGATCAGGTCTGCCGTGCTGCTGTCCTGGCGCAGCTCCCCGTTCACCCGGCAGGTGACGCGCAGGCTGGCCACGTCCACCTCGTCGGCCGTGGCGATCCACGGCCCCATCGGGCCGAAGCCGTCGATCCCTTTGCCCAGGAACCATTGCTTGTGGATGCGCTGCAGGTCGCGCGCGGTCACGTCGTTCAGGATCGTGTAGCCGAACACGTGCGCCATGGCCTGCTCGGGCGGGATGAACCGCCCGCCACGCCCGATGACGATGGCCAGCTCCGCCTCGTAGTCCACCGCCTCGTCGAGGCCCGGCCACAGCGGGATGTCATCGTAAGGGCCGGAAATGGAGGAAGACGGCTTGGTGAAGATGATCGGGTGCTGCGGCACGGCATCCGCGGCGGTCGCCCCCGCGTCGAAGCCGCTCCGCGTGAACTCGTGCGCGTGGGCGTAGTAGTTCTTGCCGACGCACATGATGTTGTGCGGCGGCGCCGGGATGGGCGCCAGCAGCCTGGCCCCGTCGAGCGGGCGTCCCGACGCGCCCGGCGCTGCGATGCCGGAAACGCCCAAATGCGCAATGGCGGCGGCCATGTCGCCTGTGAGGCGCGGCGGCAGGCCGGGCACCGCCTCCTCCAAGGACCAGAACAATTCCTTGACGGGATCGACGATGGCGACCGTGGGCCGCCCCTCGTGCAGGACTGTGGCGAGCTTCATCGTGCCTCTATCCCTATACCATATTATACCAATCGGCGTCTGATCGGCGTTGTTGTGCACCAATCTGGCCGCTATTGGTTTATTGAGTCAATTGCTAGATTGGCGGACATGGACGATGGATCGGCGGCAGGGATCTTGGCGGCGGGAATGCGCGAGCGCGGCAATGCCGAGGCGCTCAGGGCCGTGCTCAGGCGTGAGCTGCTATCGGGCCGCTGGCAGGACGGCGACAGGCTGCCGACGGAGCGCGAACTCGGCGAGCGCCACGGCCTGGCCCGCAACACGGTGCGGCGCGCACTGCAGGCCCTGGAAGGCGAGGGCCTCATCGTCCGCCACGTCGGCCGCGGCACGTTCAAGGCGGCCGGGGCCGCGCCGGCGCCGGCGCCGGACACGATGGATCTCAGGGGCATCGCAGGCGCCAGCCCGGCCGACATCCTCGAATGCCGCCTGGCGTTCGAGCCTGAACTCGCGCCGCTTGTCGTCGCCCGCGCGAGCCAGGCGGACCTGGACCGCTTGGACGAGTGCTTGAGGAACGCCGACGCCGCCGAAGACGTCGCGGGTTTCGAGACCTGGGACGCCGCGCTGCACGACGCCATCGCGGTCGCAACCCGCAACCAGGCCATCATCGTCATGGCCCGCGCGCTGGCCAGGGTCAGGCTGCAGGCCGAATGGGGGCAGCTCAAGGCGCGCAGCATGACCGCAGAACGCCGGGCAAGGCTTCAAGCGGAACACCGCGCGATTGTCGGAGCGTTCCGATGCCGCGACAAAGCCGGCGCGCGCGCGCGATTGCGGGAGCATCTTCTGCACGTCCAGGCCTATATGTTCGGCGAGGAACCTGACTGGCCTGTGCGATAGGAAGTCATGAGGTGCCGATCAGAGCGTGTCAGTCTTTTGCGGCTGGCACGGAATGGGTTGGTAGCGAGGCTGCGCCACGTCCTCGAACCCTCCTTCCGGAGGTAATGCAGGGTGGCGAAAGCGGCAGCTCTCATTCCCGCATCCGTCCATTTCGGTTGTGCCCGAGGCGACGCTGTTGCATGGACCGGGCCGGTGGCTTTGCAGGCGAGGCCTATGTAGGAGGCTTGCCCGTTCACTGACCCCTGGATGGCCGCCTTGCCCTTCAAGCTGAATGCTGACCGCCGTCACCACATCCCGAAGCAAAAACGCAGGGTCATGAACTCGGCCACCTATGACGCGGCCTTGCGACAGCGTAGCAGCTTGACGGTCCGGTTCACCGAGGAGGCGGTTGCGGCGTGGAAGGCCTCGCCCCGCACAACCGCGGGCGGGCAGCCCTGGTATTCGCCCTTGGCGAGGCATTGTCGGGTTGATGGTTGAGGCGATGCCGAGGGGTTGCGGCTGATCAGGGCGTCA
>CAXTUQ010000128.1:0-11677 GCA_964247405.1 uncultured Acetobacteraceae bacterium | reverse complement strand
GGCGCGATGCCGCCGGGTTCGAAGGCCCCGGGGTCCACCATGCCGCCGCCGTCCCCGGACGGCGTGGCCTGAACCGCACGCACGAGGACCGATCGCCGCCCATATCCCAGGCCCGGTCAACTAACCCTTGGCGTGAGTCACTGCCCTCTATACCATCGGTGGGGCAACCGGTTCGCGCGTTGGCCCGGCCTGCTTTCAACTGGGGAGACCCCGCATGTCAGCCCTGAATACCTATGCCGCCGAGACCGCGGCCAACCCGCTTGATGTCATCGAGCAGGTCATTGCCGCCAACGACTGGGCGTTCGACCGCCGCAACGACTCGGAGATGGCCGCCGAGGCGCCAGGCAAGTGGTGCGACTACGGCCTGTATTTCAGCTGGTCGCGGGAGATCAGCGCGATGCACTTCAACTGCGCCTTCGACCTGAAAGTGCCGGAGAAGCAACGCGCGGCGCTTTATGAACTGTTGGCGCTGGCCAACGAGAAGCTGTGGATCGGCCATTTCGGCATGGACGCCGATGACGGCATGCCGCTGTTCCGCCACAGCGTCCTGCTGCGCGGCGCCTCCGTCGCCAGCGCCGAAAGCCTGGAGGACATGGTCGATATCGCCATCACCGAATGCGAACGCTTCTACCCCGCGTTCCAGTTCGTGCTCTGGGGCGGCAAGACCCCGGCGGAGGCGATGCAGGCCGCCATGCTGGAGTGCGTGGGGGAAGCGTGACGGAGGCGCTGCCGCCCCTCCTGCTGCTCGGCGGCGGCAGGATGGGCGGCGCCATGCTGGCCGGCTGGCGCGAACGCGGCCTGGCGCCGTCCTTCGTGATCGACCCCGCCCCGGCCGCAGCCGCCTTGGCCGGCGGCGGGGTCCAGGTCGTCGCTGCCCCCGGCGACCTGCCGCCTGGCTTTGTCCCGGCGGCGGTGGTCCTTGCGGTGAAGCCGCAGCAGGCCGACGCGGCGTTGCCCGGCGTTGGGCGGTGATGCTGTCCATCATGGCGGGCCGCACCATCGCCGGGCTGCAAACCTTGTTGGGCGCCGGGGCACCGGTCGTCCGCGCCATGCCGAACACCCCGGCGGCGATCCGGCAGGGCATCACCGTCGCCTGTCCCGGGCCGGGCGTCACTCCCGCTCAGCAGGCGCTGTGCAACGATCTGCTGGCCTCGGTGGGGGAGGTCGCGTGGATCGATGACGAACGCCTGATCGACCCCGTCACGGCGGTGTCCGGCGGCGGTCCCGCCTACGTGTTCCTGTTGGCGGAACTGCTGGAGCGGGCGGCCGTGGAGCAGGGTATTCCCCCGGCGCTCGCCCGGCAATTGGCCCGCGTCACCGTCGCCGGCTCCGGCGCGCTGCTTGCCGCCAGCGCCGAGGATGCGTCCGCCCTGCGCGTCGCCGTCACCAGCCCGGCGGGCACCACCGAACGGGCGCTTGCGGTGCTCATGGCGGACGCGGCCTGGCCCGCCCTCCTGTCACGCGCGATTGATGCGGCCACCCGGCGCTCCCGGGAACTCGCGGCCTGAGTCTGCCGCCGCGCCCCTCGACAGGCTTTGATCCCTGGCCCATCTCACGGGCATGGAAGACAAGCAACTCGATCAAGCCCTGATTGCCGCCGTGTTCAGCCAAGCCGCCCTGCGCGGCTGGGCCGACGTGAACATCGTGGAGGCGGCGCGCGACGCCGGCCTGCCGCTCGACCGCGTGCGCGCCCGCTTCCCGGGCCGTGGCGCGGTGCTGCTGCGGTTCGGCATCCAGGCCGACCAGGCTGCGCTGTCCGCCGGGTCGAATGAGCCAAGCCCGCGCGAGCGCCTGTTCGACATGGTGATGTCGCGGTTCGACGCATTGCAGCAGCACCGGGCCGGCATCCTGCAACTGTTGAGCGCCTTGCGGACCGACCCGGCGACCTCCCTGCTGTTGTACGGCGCCACGCTGCGCAGCATGAAGTGGCTGCTGGACGGCGCCTCTATCCCGTCCTCCGGCATCGTCGGTGGTTTGCGGGTGCATGGGCTGCTGGCACTGTGGCTGTATGCGCTGCGCGCCTGGGAGGGCGACGAAAGCCCCGACCTGTCGGCGACCATGGCGGCGGTGGACCGTGGCCTGGACCGCGCGATCCAGGCGGAGAACATGCTCCCGGGCCGCTCCCCCCCATCCCCGGCGGAGGAGGCTGCGGCGGTGTTCACCGATGCGGGCCTGGTGGAGGATGCAAGCGCCCCCAAGACGCCGCCGGAGGCCGATCCGCCGCCGCCCAAGCCCGACGTGCCGCCTTTGTAAGGCACAGTATGCGCCCATTGCGCGCCGTGTTAGCGTTCTGTTCAAACAGGAGGACCCACGATGAGCGACGACCCGGCTACCCGCATGCAGAACGCCACGGCCAAAGCCGCCGAGAACGCCACCCAAATGGGTCGAAGCGCCATCGAGACCGGCATGGCGAAGATGGCCGAGTATTCCCGTATGTTCAGCGAGATGAGGGTGCCCTCGATGCCGGGCATGCCCGACATGGACAGCTTCCTGTCGCTGCATCGCAAGAACCTTGAGGTGCTGACCGCTGCCAACAAGGTTGCCCTGGAGGGCGCCCAAACCGTCGCCCGCCGCCACATGGAAATCATGCAGGAAACCATGCAGGAGGTTTCGGAGGCGATGCGCGACCTGGCGGCGGCCGACAGCCCGCAGGCCAAGGCCGCCAAGCAGACCGAGAAGATGAAGCTCTCCTACGAGCGCGCGGTCGCCAACGTGAAGGAGCTGGCCGACCTGATCCAACGCTCCAACGGCGAGGCGCTGGGCATGCTGCACCAGCGGTTCACCGAGGCGATGGACGAGGTCAAGATGCTGGCGGAGAAGGGTGGCAAGGCGTCGGCCTAACCCGGCGCACGACGAAAAAGGAGAGAGGGCGGAAGCGTCAGATCGGCAGCCGCATCCGCGCCCGGAGGCCGCCCAGCGGGCTGTCCCCGAGCACGATGTCGCCGCCATGCGCCCGCACGATGTCCCGGGCAATCGTCAGGCCCAGCCCGGTGCCACCCAGCGCGCCGCTCTCGAACGGCCGGAACACGCTTTCCCGGCGCTCCGGTGCGATGCCGGGGCCGTCGTCGTCCACGATGACCTGCACGCCGCGCTCCTGCGGCTCAATGGACAGCCGGACCTGCCGCGCGTGGCGGCGAGCGTTGTCGACCAGGTTGGTCACGGCGCGGCGGGCGGCGTCGGGCCGCAAGTTGAGCATCAGCGCCCTGGGGCCGTCCAGTTCCACATGCGCGCCGGCCCGGCGGGCAGCGCTGGCCACGTCCTCCAGCAGCGCGGTCAAGTCCACCGGCTGCGCCTGCTCGCTGCCCTCGCCGCGGGCGAAGGCGAGATAGCCGCCGACCATCCGCTCCATCTCTTCCACGTCCGCGGTCATGTCGGCCACGTCCTGGCGCAAGTCCGGGTGCGGCGGCAGCACCGCGAGCGCCAGGCGGAGCCGGGTGAGCGGGGTGCGCAGGTCGTGCGACACGCCGGCCAGCATCTCGGTCCGCTGCGACAGGAAGCGCAGGATACGCTCCTGCATGCGGTTGAACGCCGCGGCGACCTGCCGGACCTCCGTGGCGCCTTCCGGCTTGATGGGGCCGCGGTCCCGCCCCATGCCGAACGCCTCCGCCGCGTCGGCCAGGCGGCGGATGGCGCGGACCTGGATGCGCAGGAACATCGCCGCCACCGCGAACAGCAGCAGCGCCGAGCCGACCACCCAAAGCACGAACAAATAGATGGTCGTGGCATACAGGCGCTTGCGCGGCGCCTCGACCTCCAGCACCGCGCCGGGCAGCTGCACGCGGACCAGCACGTCGCGGCTGTCGCTCGTCCAGTCCATGGTGAACGGGCGCCGGACTTTCTGCTCGATGGCGGCGGCCAGGTCGTCGTCCATCGGACCCAGCAGGTTGACGTGGGTGTGCGGCACCAAGACGGCGTCCGGCACCAGTTGCACCGGCAGCTCGAACTGCCGCCGGGCGGCGCCCAGGACCCAGGCCTCGTTCTCCGGGCCGCGGTAGCGGTCCAGCAGTTCGATCGTTTGCGCAATCTCGCCCGCGATGCTGCCGGACAGGCGGCGGGAGATGATGTCGAGGTGGCTGCCGTAGAAGAAGGTGAACGCCACCGCCTGCAGCACCACCAGCGGCACCAGCACGATCAGCAGGCTGCGGCCCAGCAGGCCGCGGGGCAGGATGGTCTTGACGGGCCGGAGCAGGCTGCCGATCACGACAGGGGCCTCAGACGCCGGGCTTCAGCACGTAGCCGCGGCCGCGCACCGTATGCAGGAAGCGCGGCTCCCGCGGGTCGGCCTCGATCTTGCGGCGCAGGCGGGTCACTTGCACGTCGATGGCGCGTTCCCCGGTCTCGTCCATGCCGAGCGTCTCGACGATCCAATCGCGGGACAGCACCTCGCCGGGCTTGCGGGCGAGCGCCTGGAGCAGCGCCGCCTCACCGCCGGTCAGGTGCACCACCCCGTCGGGGCCGCGCAACTCGGCCCGCTCGGTGTCGAAGGTCAAGGTGCCGAGCGGCACCGGTCCGGCCGGCCCGGCCGGGGAAGGGGGCGCCACCCGGCGCAGCATGGCGCGCAGCCGCAGCACCAGCTCGTAGGGTTCGAACGGCTTGCCCAGGTAATCATCCGCGCCGGCCTCGAACCCGGCGATCCGGTCCTCCGGCGCACCACGGGCCGTCAGCAGCAGGATCGGCAGGCCGGTGCGCCCTTCCCGCAAGCTGTGGGTGAGCGACAGGCCGTTCTCTCCCGGCATCATTACGTCGAGCACCAGCACGTCCGGCTGCATGGACCGCATCTGCTCCCGCGCATCGGCGGCGTGACCTGCGGTGGTCACGCGGAAGCCCTGCTCGGCCAAATAGCGCGACAGCAAGGCGCGCAGCCGCGCGTCGTCATCGACGACCAGGACATGCGCCTCCGTCACTGGCCGACCCTGGGGCCGACCTTGGGGCCGATCCGGGCGCCGGGCCGGACGGTGGCTTCGGCCCGGTCCATGTAGGCGCAGGCGGCGGAGTCCATGATCCCGCGCATGACCCGGCGGAAGCCCTCGACCGCCGGGCCGCCGGCTTCCCGGTAGGCCACGGCCAGGCGCTCGCGCTGGCGCTCGAACAGGCGGCGCTCCAGCGCCTGCCCGGCGTCCGTGAGGCTCAGCAGACGCTGCCGGCGGTCGCTGCGGCCCGGCAGTTGCGCGACGTAGCCCTGGTCCACCAGCGCCGTCAGCACGCGGGCCAGGCTTTGCTTGGTGATGCGCAGGATCGCCAGCAGGTCGCCCACGGTCATGCCGGGGCTGCGCCCGATGAAGTGCAGCGCGCGATGATGGGCGCGGCCCAGGCCGAGTTCATCGAGGATCACGTCCGCCGCCCCGGTGAAGTCGCGGTAGGCGAAGAACAGCATGTCCTGCGCCATGCGCATCTGCTCTTCCCGCAGGAACAGCAGGTTCGATCCGGCGGGGCCTTGGGGGTGAAAGCCGCCGCTCACGGCAGATCGCGTTTCGGACATGGCAGGCATTCCTTGAAGCATAGGACAGGTTCGTTGACTTACCTACCCTTGAATTATACCGTTGGGCCTGTTGAAGCAATAATATTACTCTGGAGGTCGGGTATGACGCTTGTTCCGTTCGATGACCGCGATGGGCTGATCTGGATGGATGGGGCGCTCGTGCCGTGGCGCGATGCAAAGCTGCATGTGTTGTCGCATGGCCTGCATTATGCCAGCGGCGTGTTCGAGGGTGAACGGGCGTATTCCGGCCACATCTTCAAATTGCGCGAACATACCGAACGGCTGATCGCCTCCGGGCGCATCCTGGGGTTTGAGATCCCGTGGTCGGCCGAGCAGATCGACGCCGCCTGCCGCGAGGTGCTGGCGGCGAACAACCTGACCGACGCCTATGTCCGCCCGATTGCCTGGCGCGGGAGCGAGCAGCTTTCCGTGTCCGCGCAGAACAGCAAGATCCACCTGGCCATCGCCTGCTGGGCCTGGCCGAACCTGTTCGGCGCCGACCGGATGAAGGGCGTGCGGCTCGGCATGGCGCCGTGGAAGCGCCCGCATCCGGAAACCGCGCCGACCGCCAGCAAGGCCGCCGGGCTATACATGATCGGCACGCTGTCCAAGCACGCGGCGGAGGCGGCCGGTTTCGACGACGCGCTGGTGCTCGACTGGCGCGGCCGGGTGTCGGAGGCGACGGGCGCCAACATCTTCTTCGTCATGGACGGGGCGGTGCACACGCCGACGCCCGACTGCTTCCTGGACGGCATCACCCGCCGCACGGTGATGGAACTCGCCCGGCGGCGGCAGATGCAGGTGATCGAGCGGGTGATCGAACTGGACGAGTTGCCGCGGGCCAGCGAGGTGTTCCTGTCCGGCACCGCCGCCGAGGTCACGCCGGTGCGGGAGATCGCCGGGCATCTTTACACGCCCGGTTCGATCACGGAAACGCTGCTGCGCGAGTACGACGGCCTCGTGCGCACGGCCCCGGCCGAGGTGTCCAGCCGCGCGGCGTAGGCCAGGGGCGCCAGCAGCATCAGCCAGGCCAGGCGGGCCTGGTAGCGGTCATGCGGGCCTGACAGCGCGCCGGTGGCAAAGGCGTTGGCCAGCAAGGCCGTCAACACCACCGCCGCCAGCCCGGCCAGCGCGCGCCGGGTCCGCCAGCACCGCAGCATGACGGCCACGCTGCCGGCGGCCCCGGCCGCAAGCAGCACAGCGTGCACGGCGAGGAACGGCGCCGCCGCGTCGCGAAACAGGCCGCGCGGCTGCAAGGCGGCCTGGTAGCGGGCGATCTCGGCTGGAGGGAGATACGGCCGCAGGCGCGGCAGCACGGCGATGTCCAGGTGGTCCGGGATCAGCGTGTCGCCGACCCGCACCCGGAGGAGTTGGCGCAGCGTGTTCGCCGCCGCCGCCCGCAGCGTGTCGAGCGGGTAGGCGGCGATGATGGCCGGCACCAGCCGCGCCGCTTCCGGCGCGAATCGGGTAGGCCCGAAGCCGTTTGCCCAGAGCGGCCCTTGCGGATGCCAAAGGAACTCGTCGCTGTCGGCGGACAGGCGGCCCTGCCAGGCGCAAAGGCGCAACCTGGGATCGGGGCAGGCATGGTCGAGGTAGGCCCGGCCCGGCCCGTCCCCGACCAGCCGGGCCAGCGCGAACACCGAGCCGTAAGGCGAGATTCCCAAGACGCCGTTGCCGACCGCGTTGGTCAGCAGCAGCATCGCAAGCGTCGCCGCCAGCGGCACGGCCGGGAGACACGAGCGCCAGCCGGAACGCCAGCGCAGCAACGTGAGCACCGCGATGCATCCGGCCGCGAGGATCAGGTGCGCCAGATGCGACGCGATGGCGACCGACCCGAGGACCGCGGCACAAACAAGCTCGACCCGGGACAGCCGCTCCCCGCCGAATGCCAGGACGAACAGGCACAGCACGGCGACGGGCGTGAACACGTCCGGCATCAGCAAGGAGGTGAACCACGGCGCCGCGCTGCCGATGGCAAGCAGGGCGCAGAGCGCGAGGTGCAGCCGGACCCGCCGCCCGCCCAACACTGCCTGCGTCAGCCAAAGCGCCCAGGACACCAGCAGAGCCTGTGCCGCAAGCGGCAGCCACAGCGTCGTGTATCCGGAAAGCACCAGGAACGGCCCGTAGATCCACGGCTTGTCCCAGCCGATGCTCGGCTCCAACCCCATCTCCAATAGCGGGCCGGTGTCGCTGAACATCAGCGGGTAGCCATTGTACAAGGCAGGCCACACCAGGAACAGGGCGCCGCAGCCCACGGCAAAGGCGGACACCCACCGGGCAGGCCGGGCGTTGGCGGCAACCTCCTGCCGGCTGGACGGCATCACCGGCTTGTCATCACTCATGACCTGAGACTCTGCCAAATATTGCGCATCCGATTTGGGCATCGGCCGGTAATCCTACGCCTGCACGAAAACCGTGCGGCCCATCAACAGGAAACCTCGATGTCCGACATTCGATCAAACGACACGGCCGAACCCACAGGGCTGGAGCGGCGGAGCCTGCTGCGCGGCACCAGCTTCGGCGCCCTGGCCCTCGGCTCGATGGCCGTCGCCGGCCTGGCGGTTACGAGCACGCCGGCCCATGCGGTGGGCAACAACGATGTGGACATCCTGAACTTCGCCTTGAACCTGGAATACCTGGAAGCCGAGTTCTACCTCCGTGCCGCCACGGGCACGGGCCTTGCCGACGCGGACACCTATGGTCTCGGGGTCCAGGGCGGCGTCACCGGCGGCCGGGCGGTCAACTTCGAAACCCCGGCCATCCAGCAATACGCCCAGGAGATCGCGCAGGACGAGCAGAACCACGTCCGCTTCATCCGCAGCGTCCTCGCCAACAAGGCGGTTGCGGAGCCGGCCATCGACCTGACCGGCAGCTTCAACACGCTGGCCCAAGCCGCTGGCCTGGGCGACGGCTTCGATCCGTTCGCCAGCGAAAACGACTTCCTGCTCGGCGCGTTCATCTTCGAGGATGTCGGCGTCACCGCCTATGCCGGCGCGGCGCCGCTGGTGCACAACAAGACCGTGCTGTCGGCTGCGGCCGGCATCTTGGCGGTCGAAGCCTATCACGCATCCGAAATCCGGGTCCTGCTGCTGCAGCGCGGCTTCACGGCGGAGGTGCAGAAGATCTCCGACCTGCGTGCCGCCCTGTCCGGCGCGGCTGACGACCAGGGCATCCTGCTCAATGGCGTCGCCAACATCGTGCCGACCGACAGCAATAGCCTCGCCTTCGCCCGCTCCACGCGGCAGGTGCTCAACATCGTGTACGGCGCGCCCAATGCGAGTTCCGGGCTGTTCTTCCCGGCCGGCCTGAACGGCGCCATCACGGCCTGACGCCGGTCCCTCCCCAGGGCGGCCGGCTGCCATCGGGCGGGGCGCGAGCGAGGAGTTCGCGCCCCGCCTAGCCAGCCGCGGCATCCCAGCGGGCCGCCGCCGCGTCGTCGGCATCGCGGGCCGCCACCCAATGCGCGCCGCCCTCGGCCAACTCCTCCTGCTTCCAGAACGGCGCCCGGGTCTTCAGCCAATCGATTAGGAAAGCCGTCGCGTCGAGCGCGGCCTGGCGGTGCGGGCTGGCGGTCAGCACCAGCACAATCGGCTCCCCCGGCAGCAGCCGCCCGTAGCGGTGGATCACCGTGCAGCCTTGCAGCGCCCAGCGCGACTCCGCCTCCGCCGCGATGGCGGCGAGCGCGCGCTCGGTCATGCCGGGGTAGTGCTCCAGCGTCATGCTGCGGATCGGCTGGCCGCCTGCGCTGTCCCGCACCAGGCCGACGAAGCAGCCCACGCCGCCCACGTCGGTCCGCCCGGCCAGCAGCGCCGCCATCTCCGCGCCGGAGTCGAAGGCCGGCGCCTGGACGCGCACGGTCGCCATCAGCCGCCGGTCACTGGGGGAAAGAACGCGACCTCGTCCGCATCCTGCACCGGGGTGCCGGGCGTCGCGAACTCCTGGTTGACCGCGGCGCGCACTAGGCCTGGGTGGGCGAAGGCCTGCGCGCCCGCGTCATCGCGCTGCCGCAGCAACGCGACCAGATCGCCGACGGTCGCGACGCCCGGCGGCAGCGGCAGCGCCTCCTCCGTGCGGCCCATCCGCTCGCGCAACCAGGCGAAGTAAAGGATGCGGGCCATCAGCGCGGCGTCGGCACGGTCTGGATGGTGCCGTTCGGGTTGATGATCGTGCTGGTGCCGTTGCCGTTCGGCACCATGATCGCGCCCGGCCCCTGCGGCGTGGTGAGCTGGCGGTAGCCGCTGGTGCCGCCGGCATCCACCGCCGGGCCTTGTGGCGTCTGCACGACCTGGCCGGTCGGCCCCGGCCCGGGTGCGAAGGAGCGCGGCGCCGGAGGCAGGACGCCGGCCTGGGGCGTTCCCGGCAGGCCCGGCTCGATCGAACCCGGCGGCGTCGAGCTGCCTGGCGGGTTCGCGGGCCGCGGCTGGCGTCCGGCTGGCAAGCCCGGCCGGGCGCCCGGCACCGTCGTGTCCGGATTCTCGGTGTTCCCCGGCTGCTGCTGCTGGACATCCGTGAGCGTCGGCTCGGGGGCTTGCGGGCCGGGCCAGACGTTGCCCGGCTCCGGCGTCAGCGGCGTCACGTCGGCCGCCTGCCCCAACGAGCGGCGCACGTTCTCGCTATCCGCCATCGGGCGGTTTGGGTTCTCGCCGGGCACAGTGAAGGTGTGGTCAAGGAACGCACCGAACCCGGTGCAGCCGGGCAGGAGGACAAGAAGGCCGAGCGTAACGATGCGCCGCATGTCGATGGAGGCTCCTGTGGCGGCCACTGGGCCGCCGAGATTGTGCATGTGCAATGGAAAATGCTCAAGGCTGGTTGAACCCGGTCTTTCGGGGACCCAGGCGGCAGGCACGGCGCTGCGCATTCAGGGCCCCTGCGCGCCCTGCGCATCCGCCCGCGGACGCGTCGCGTGCCGCAGGCCCGCCACGAGGTAGTCCCAGCCGGTCCAGATCGTCAGCCCGGCCGCGACCCACAACATCGCCTCTCCGATCACGGCAACCGGCAGGAACGGCAGGTGCAGCAGCCGGGCCGACGAGTCCCCGGCCAGCAAGGTGCCGAGGGCGCCCATTTGGAAGCCGGTCTTCCACTTGGCCAGGCCCGTGACCGGCAGGCCCACCCGCAGCCCTGCCAGGTACTCGCGCAGCCCGCTGACCAGGATCTCACGTAGCAGGATGACGATGGCGGGATAAAGGCCCCAGGCCGACAGCCGCTCTTGCCCTGCCAGCAGCATCAGCGCGGCGCCGACCAGCAGCTTGTCGGCAATCGGGTCCAACATGCGGCCGATGTCCGATAATTGCCGCCGTCCGCGGGCGATCCGGCCGTCGAAGTAGTCGGTGATCGCGGCGGCGGAGAACACGATGCAGGCCAGGAAGTCCGTCGCCGGCGTGCGCACCGCCACGAGCGCCACCAGCAGCGGGATGGCGGCGATACGCGACAAGGTGAGCAGGTTGGGGAGGTCGGTCAGCATGTCCACGCACCTTAGAGCGGTTTCCCATGGAGGTCAGCCGGCCAATTGGCGCGCGCGCCGCCTTCCGTCAGTAGGTTGCGCGCCCGCCGCTGATATCAAAGGTGGCGCCGGTGCTGAACGAACAGTCTTCCGTCGCGAGCCAGCAGGCCAGGGCGGCGATCTCCTGCACCTCGACGAAGCGGCCCATCGGGATCTTCGACAGCATGTAGTCGATCTGCGCCGGCGACATCTGCTTGAAAAGGTCGGTCTTGGCGGCGGCAGGCGTCACGCAGTTGACCAGCACGCCCTGGCCGGCCAGCTCCTTGCCCAGCGACTTGGTCAGCGCGATCATCCCGGCCTTGCTGGCGCTGTAGTGCGACGCATTCGGGTTGCCCTCCTTGCCGGCCACGGAAGCGATGTTGACCACCCGCCCGTAGCCGCGCGCCACCATGGCGGGAATGAGGGCCGAGCACGCGAGGTATGGCCCAACGAGGTTCACCTCAACCACCCGGCGCCACTCCTCCGCCGCTAGGTTCCAGGTGGGCGCATTGCCGCCGGTGATGCCGGCGTTGTTGACCAGGATATCGACCGCGCCGTGCCGGGCCAGCGTGGCCTCCGCGGCGGCCTGCACCGCAGCCTGGTCGGTCAGCTCGACCGGGTGCGTGCTGACCACGCCCCGCGCCGCCAGCTCGCCCGCGGTCCGCGCCGCCGCCGCCGCGTCCAGGTCCCAGATGGCGACGGCGGCGCCGGACGCCAGC